>JAGQQB010000140.1 GCA_020426425.1 Planctomycetaceae bacterium
GAACGACGCGATCGCTTGTGCGACTTGTGGACGATCCGATCGTCATCGTCATCGCTCCGACGTCGGTTCCGCTTGGTCCGCCGTTGGGCGCGGGCTTCCTCCAAACTGAGGCTGCCACTGCGGGCGCCGCCGCGTGTTGCAGGACCATCGTCCCCATCATCATCGCCGCCGCCGCGGCGTTTGGCGTCTTCCTTGGTCTTCTTCCGCAGGATCTCAGAGAGCTTGTTGTTCTTGAGCACATCCCCCGTCAGCGCCAGGTCCGGCTTTTGGACCGGCTCATCCGCCTTGGCGGTTGGCGTGGGCAGTTTGAAGTTGGGCGATGCCGCCAGGGATGGCAGTGCAGGGCCCTTCTTCTCGCGCTTCTTCCCCCCTTCGCGAACATTGCCACGTGCCTGCATTTCACGAATGCTGCCCAATCCACGTCCCCCGCCCGGGGCGATGTAATCCGATCGATTGATGGGAGCTGGACGATTGTCTGCTGGTGTGGTCGTTGCCGCAGGTTGTGCAGGCGTTGCTTCCACTGCCGCCGGTGTTTCCACTTCTGGTTGAGCCTCGTTGGCAAGAGTGTCGATAGGGCTGTCGTCGACCTCCGGGGACGTGACTTCGTCCACTGAGGCGACAGCTTCCTCGTCGACAGGCGTCTCGTCATCGACAGGCGCGACCTGCTCTTCGGAGGTTGCGGTTTCTTTACGTGGACCACGACGTAACTGCGGAGGCGCAGCGCCAATGGTGCGAATCTCACGTGGACGCGTCGGGCGATCCATCGTCGGCTGCGGGGTTGCCGTGGCCGCCACTTCGGGCTTGGCCTTCTGCACCGTTTCCAGGTGCTGCATCAGAATGTCGCGCTCTTCCGGAGTAATCGATGCCAAGGCGGAGCTTTTTACATCGAGACCGGCATCCAGACAGTGTTGGATCAACTCCTTGCTGTCGATGTCGAGTTCTTTGGATAGAGCAAAAATACGGATCTTCAATCCAGACCCCCTGTGGTCGAACTTCAAACACGTCCGACCGGCGGGATCCCCCCGTCCAAATCAGACGTCGACGTGCCAGAACCGTAATTCTCGCACTACATGACTTAGGAATGTGTGAACATCCCACGAACTTCTCACATTGTCAGACCGCTGATGGTGCATCAGCCATCTGCCTTTAGCTGGTCCTCATCATCCGAGCCGGCTGGCTCAGTCGACGCGGCAACTTCCTCGGCCTCTTCCGCCACGGCCCCATCGACCACTTCGGCCGATTCCGACGCATCGGCGTCGGCATCAGCGGGTGGCTGGGCATCAGCGGAACCGTCGGTCGCGTCCTCTTCGGACAACGATTCGCCGGTCATTGCGTCGAGTTCCGCAGCTTCGCGGGCGACGCGCTTCGCTTCACGGTCAAGCATCTTCCGCTTGTCCGCTTCTTCTTCCTCAATCAATGCCTGTTCCTCGGCGCGTTCAACAATCACGTCGCACACCTCGGGACTCAGACCACTGAGTTCCTGCAGATGTTCCGGCTCAATGACCGACAGGTCATCAAAGCTAAAGAAGCCCTGCGACACCAGCGTTTCCGCCAGATCTTCGCTCACTTCCGGAATCTGAGAGAACGCCGTGATTGATCGCTCCAGTTGCTCATCGAGCTCATCCTGGGTCATCACCTCAATGTCCCAACCGACCAACTTCGATGCCAGCCGAACGTTCTGCCCTTTCTTGCCGATCGCGAGCGACAACTGATCCTCGCGAACGAGAACAATCACCCGCCCCAGCAGCGGACAGAGAATGACATCTTCCACTTCCGATGGCTGCAGCGCATTGGGAATGAGGACCTGCAACGAGTCGTTCCAACGAACGATGTCGATCCGTTCCCCATTGAGTTCGTCAACAATCGTTCGAATTCGCGATCCCCGCACACCAACGCAGGCGCCAACGCAATCAATGCTGTTATCAAAACAGGAGACGGCTACCTTGGAACGATACCCCGCTTCCCGTGCCAGCGACCGGACCTCAATGATCCGTTCCGACACTTCGGGGATTTCCACCTCAAACAACCGCCGGACAAGATCCGGATGGTTTCGCGACAGGACAACTTTGATCCGGCTGCCCATCTTGCGGACTTCGAGCACGATTGCCCGGACACGATCACCTACGCGGTAGCTCTCACCCGGAATTTGCTCACTCTTGGGCAGAATTGCCTCGACCTTGCCCAGATTCACGGTCGCGACACCGTGATCACTCCGCGTGACCACGCCGTTCACCAGATGCGTCCGCAACTCGTTATATTCGTCGTACAAAGAGTCGCGTTCAGCTTCGCGAATCTTCTGAATCATCACTTGCTTGGCGGTCTGTGCGGCGATGCGCCCCAGCAGATCTCCCAATTCATCGGGCGGCAATGGCACCGCTTCGAGTAACACAGTCACTTCGCCCGACTTGCGATCGATCTGGACAACCACATCGCGATCTTCGCCGTAGTGTTTCCGGGCCGCCGAGAGAATCGCGGCTTCAATCCCTGCGAACACGATCTCGCCATCGATCCCCTTATCGCGATGGATCGCATCGACAATTCGTAAAATCTCAGGACCGTTCATTCTTGTTGCGCCACCGTGTGCTAAAAAAAATAGTGGGCACAAGTCCCACTGATTACGACGATCCGTTCTGATAACCGGACACTCAGTCGACCATCCCCAAGGAGGTCCCCCTCCTCGGCAATCGCCGAGCACCGGTCGTTAATCACGCCAATGCTTCACATGAGCTGCCTCTTTCTCTCGCCCACAATCGTGGGTGATGCTCAGAACAAACCGACGCAATATCGGCTCGATGTTGGCAAACATTAGGAATCCGCGCCCCAACTGTCAAGCAACGGGGCAGTTCCGTCAGAATTGATCCGGGATTCTCGCGACCGGGGGGCGAGCGATCCAAAGCACCTGAACATAGATTACGAGTGTGTGGCCGCGACCATCGCCACAGAGAGGTCCCGAATGCCCCCCAGAACACCCTCCTTCCCATCTGCACCGGCGCTGCACTGCTCCAGAAAACGGACCAATCCCGAACCAACGATCACGCCATCTGCCAATTGCCGTAGTGGCGCGACATGTTCCGGACGGCTGATCCCAAATCCCACAGCCAGTGGCAGATCAGTCTCCTCGCGCAGCCAGCGGAGTTGATCTAGCAGGGCCGATTCGATCGAGTCTCGCGCTCCGGTCGTTCCCGCCACCGCAATGCAGTACACGAAGCCGGAACAGTGTTTGAGAATCTCTCGCACCCTCTCGCGAGGCGTTGTGGGGGCGACGAGCTGGACCAGATCCAACCCCGCCTTCTTTGCCTGCGTAAACAGATCAGCCGCCTCATCGCCTGGCAAGTCGGGAACGATTAACCCGCTGAGCCCCGCCTCCTTCGCCTGCTGCAAGAATCGCTCCACACCTGTCCGAAAGATGATCGCATAGGACACCATCCCGAGGATTGGAGGCAACGACGCCGGATTGGTGGCCGCCAGCCCTTCAAAGATCTGCTGCACGGTAATGTGCTTTCCCAGCGCCCGCGTATAGGAGGCCTGAATCACCGGCCCATCAGCGATCGGATCGCTGTACGGGAATCCCACCTCAATGAGATCGACACCGGTCGCGGCCAACTCCTGGATGACCGCCCCGGTCGTCTCCATGTCGGGATCGCCTGCGGTGACAAACGGCATAAACGCCATCTGCTCTTTGTCCTTCAATGCCGCAAATGTCTGCTGAATCCGAGTTTCCAAGGGAGCGTCTCAAAGTCGATGGACAGAAATGGATCGGGCGTCGTTGACTCAGGCGCCACCATGCACAGAGTGTCTGCGGACAACAACGAATCGTCAACCGGCGTCCACAGGAATCAGGAGTCGGGATTCCGAATCCTCTCCCCTGATCCGTGCCGCCTGCCAACTGCACTTCCTGATCCCTGAACTTTCCCGGTCCGAATCTGCCGTCTCAGGGTTTCAACCTGTGGACTGAATTGCGACACTGGGGATCGGTGTCCGCCTCATCAGTTCTGGATGTCCTCATGTGTGGTCCGTTGAGTGTCTTACGACAAATGTTCTCGAAGAGACGTCGACCTTCTCGCTGTCGATCTGCCCGTTTGCTCGGGCTGGCGATGGTCGTATGCGCAGTGCTGCCGCAGATGGCAGAAGCCCAGGAACCGTCGTTGAGCGCCTTGGAAGGCCGGGCGTTTCAGCAGGCGGTGGCGGCAGCAGATCCGTCAATCGTGCGTGTCGAAACGGTCGGCGGCGTGGATCTTATTGGCGAGACCTTAACAGCCACTGGCCCCACGAGCGGAGTGGTGGTCTCTGCCGATGGCCACATCATTACCAGTCGTTTCAATTTCATCTCCAAGCCAGCCACCATCGTTGTCACACTGGCCGATGAACGGAAGTTCGCCGCCCGGGTGGTCGCGGAAGATCATGCCCGGATGCTGACGCTGCTGAAGATCGACGCCACCGAATTGCGTCCCTTGCCTGCCGTCCCGGCAGATGAAGTTCAGGTGGGGCAATGGGCACTCGCCCTGGGGCGGACTTTCGATCCATTGTTCCCGAACATGTCCGTTGGCATCGTCAGCGCCGTACAACGCCTGTCGGGCAAGGCGATTCAGACCGACGCGAAGGTCTCGCCACTTAACTACGGTGGCCCACTGGTCGATGTTGCTGGACGTGGGATTGGCATCCTCGTCCCGCTCTCTCCACAGGGCACTGACGAAACCGCTGGAGTTGAGTGGTACGATGGCGGCATCGGGTTTGCCATCCCCATGCCGGACATTTATGCCGCATTACCGCGACTGTCCGCCGGCGAATCCCTGCATCGCGGCTTGCTAGGGATCGGCTTCGCTGAAGATGGCCCCCTCGCTGGGGAACCTAAGATCGCCACTGTGCGACCAGAGTCTCCCGCCGACAAGGCTGGCTTGCAGGTCGACGATGTGATCACCGCTCTGGATGGCGTCGCCGTTCCACGGATCCCAATGTTGCGTCGCGCCCTGGGACCTCGCTATGCGGGCGAGACGGTGAAGGTCACCATCCAGCGTGACCAGCAACAACTTGAATTCGAAATCACACTGGCCGCCGAACTCACGGCATATGAGTTTCCCTACCTCGGGATTCTGCCGACATCGCAATCTCTAGATGCACCGCAAACCGGCGTGACCATTCGCCTGGTGCTGCCCGACACTCCTGCCGCCGAAGCAGGTTTCCAGTCGGGTGATGTCATTACGCGAGCCAAAGGGGAACCACTTCCCAGCGTGGCAGCACTCCGAACCGCGTTGCGCAGTACCGGAGTTGGCAATGGTTGTCCGCTCACGGTGCAGCGTGGCGAAGAGCGTATTGAACTGACGGTAACACTGGCGAGTCTGACTGGCCTGGTTCCTGAATCGTTGCCCCCATCCGAAGCCCCGGTTGTCGATCCCGGCACCGAGCGTCCGCCCGTTGGCCGCTTGAGCGAAACACTCCCCGGTCGTGATCTAAAGTACTGGGCTTACGTCCCTGAGTCACTCGATCCAAATCGTCCCGTCGGATTGCTGCTGTGGATTCACCCGGCAGGCGACTCAATGGAAGCGGAAGTGCTGCGACTGATGCGAGAAGAGTGCGAACATCGCGGTCTAATTCTGTTGGGGCCACAGGCAAGCGATGTCGCTGGCTGGTCCCCTGACGATGTCGAGCCGATTCTCGATCTCGTCAAGCACATCCAGGAGACCTATCCGCTCGATCCACTCCGCATTGCTGCTTGCGGTCACGCTGATGGCGTCCCCTGCGCGACTCAGGTCGTGCTCAAAGATCGATCCCTGTTTCGCGGCCTGATCGCCAGCAGTGGTGTTTATCGTGGACAGTTCCCAGAGAACGATCCCGATTTCCGACTCGAATTGCTGCTGACTCATTTCGAAGACGACGAATCAGCCCCACTGGTCGGTCGTTTCGAAACCATCCTGCAGCGTATGAAGTACCCCACGGTACGCCAGCAACTCCATGGTGACGAACCTTCGGGACTGACCGCCGAATGGGCGGAACTGATCACCCGTTGGCTCGATCTCCTGCCCCGAACCTGATCCACGACAACGTCGACACTGAATTCCCTTTCCACACAACCTCCTGAAGAAATCCTGGAGACCTTGAACGTGCAACGTCTGCTGTCCCGCCCTCCTCGCCGCCACTCGGTCCACCGAGATCTCGCTTCGGCCCGACTTGGTTTTACTCTGCTCGAACTGCTGATCGTCCTCGCCATTATCGGTGTCATCGCCGCGCTCGTGATTCCCCGGTTTTTGGGACAGCAACGCACTGCGACCATCAAAGCCGCCAAGGCAAGCATCCACGGCCTCGAACAGGCGCTGAACCTGTACGCCGTCGCGCACGACGCCGAATTCCCGACCGGCAATCAGGATGTGCTGATGCAGCTGATTCAACCGGTCGACCGTGACGGCAAACCGGAGGAACCGTATCTCGACAGCCTCCCCAAGGACCCATGGGGACAGGCGTTCTATTACGAATACCCCAACACCAAGGCGCAAACAACGAAGCCCGCCATCTGGTCGTCGGGTCCGAATCGTGTGAACGACAACGGTGGTGGCGACGACATCAACAACTGGTCCGACCTGGGCCTGTAGAATATCGTCGATCGTTCTGCGATCCATCGTCTCAATGTGGGTGTTGGATCGCAGCACTCCCCGAGAGTGTCAACTCCCATCGGAAACGTAACCCGTTCATGCGACGATGATGTGCCTGCTTCCTGGCACGAACTTCGTATCGTTCGGCAATGTCATGCATGTACGACCGCAACGTCTGCTGCCTCGACAACGACGCGCATTTGTCTCGCGTCGCGATCCGTCGGCGTTCACGCTGCTCGAACTCCTGATCGCGCTCACAATCATGAGCGTGATCATCGGCATCACACTGCCAGCAGTCGGACGGTATCTTGGCGAACAGGTAATCAAGAACAACGTCGAGCAGGTGCGGGCGACCCTTGCCGGTGTCCGCCACCGATCACTGAGTTCGGGACTTGTCTATCAGTTCCGCTACGAACCGGGGGGACAGCGCTACATCGTTCTCCCGTTTGATACCGTGACACCAGCGGACAATTCTGGGACCGGCGGCAACACGAGTGTTGAATCAGCGGCGGCGGCCTCGTCCCCAACGCTCCAAGTGGTGAATGGACTGATCGATGAGCGCTGTCACTTCGCCGCCCAGGCAGATGCCCAACACATGTTCGCTGCCAGCAACGTCGTCGCGTCTGCCAATACAGAGCAACTCCCTGAAGATCTACTGAAACTCTTCAGCAATGGAGCCGAGTTGGCGCAGGTCCAATGGTCGTTGCCCCTCCTGTTCTACCCAGAGGGAACTGCCGATGATGGCGCATTCACGCTGCTCGATCAGCAGTCGCGGTCGATCACGATTTCGGTCCGGGGTTTGACCAGCGCAGTTGCCGTGGGCAAGATGGCGCAAGGCGGACGAGATTGAGCTCTGGATTTCCCGCCGACATGGTCGGCAAAAAGGGACTCCGGTCCGTAAGCATTTCGTTCAGCGAGTCTCAAGGACAAATCCATGCACATTGGCAATCTGCAATCGAGTTCCGGACGCATACAGGATGCACTTGAAGTGCTGCTGATTCGTTGGGACGAAACGCGTGAGGTCTGGAAGGACCAGCGTGCAGAGCGATTCGACGAAGAGGTGATTCAGCCGCTACGCGAACAAATCGCCATTGCCACACCCGCCATCGGGCACATCACTCAAGTGATTGCCCGGGCTCGCCGAGAAGTGGAAGAGTAGTGATCGCGTCGGACTCTCATCTGCTGGCGGCCCATCTGTTGACAGCTTCCCCGCCACTCATAGCGCCCCCTCCACTCACGGCTGCCTTTCCACTTACCGCTGGCAGCTCAATCGTGAACGTGGTGCCTACACCCAGGTCACTCACGCAATCGACCTTTCCGCAATGCTGCTCAATGATCGATTTCACCACGTCCAGTCCTAACCCAGTGCCACGACATCCCTTCGTCGTGAAGAATGGCACCCAGATGCTTTCCAAGTGTTCCGGCGCGATCCCGGTCCCGTTGTCACTGACAGACAGGACAACCCGATCTGGCAGCGGTTCGATCCGCACCTGCACTTGCCCGTCGGGCCGATCTGCGATTGCGTCAGCGGCATTTGCCAGCAGGTTCACCAGCACCTGCTGCAGCTTGAACGGATCCCCCGCGATCAACGCCGCGTGTTCCAGTCCCGTGAACGAAACTCGGTCGATCGGAATCGTGCGATGAAAGCGCAGGAACGATAGGAGCTCGCGCACGCATTGTCCCAGATCGACCTTCGTCTGCATGGCCGGTCCCTGGGCATCTGGTTTTGCTTGCGTCCCGCGACGCACGAAGGACTTGATCTCTTCAATCAGTCGACTCAGCCGTTCATGCGTTCCGCGTGCCATCTCCGCCAACTCCATCAATTGAGGGTCCTCTGCATACTCGTCTTCAATCACCTCGACCAGCGGCAACAGCATGAGTTGATTCCCCATCTCATGCGCGATCTCCGCCGCCAGTTGGCCCAGGCTGGCCGTACGTTCGGCCATTTGCAGCCGCTCCGTGAGCACCGTGTTCTGCACGACAAGATCATGCGCCTCTAGCGCCCTCACCAGCACGGAGTGTAATCGGGCACGGTCCCAGGGTTTTTGCACAAACTGAAACACCTGCCCCCGGTTCACTGCGTCAATGATCGCGTCGGAATCGGTAAACCCAGAGAGAATGATCCGCTGAATGTGCGGATACTTCTCGCGCAGGATG
>JAGQQB010000141.1 GCA_020426425.1 Planctomycetaceae bacterium
CCGTTCAGTCTGCAGACAAATCTCAGCCGGGCCATCGAACAGGCCAAGCAGAGTGACATGTGGGTACTGGGCAGTTCCGAACATGCCCAGGAAAGCGTGTCCACCATTGACCGGGATCGCCGCTGGTTGCTGGTCGTGGGGAATGAAGAGAAGGGGCTAAGACGCTTGACCCAGGAGAAGTGCGATCAGTTATGTTGTATTCCCTGTTTGGGTGAGATTACGTCTCTGAATGTCTCGGTAGCGACCGGGATTCTCATTTCGCATTTGCAGATTCCCTGACACGCACGCGTCGACATGCCCATTAAGTTTCGTTGTCCGCACTGCCAGCAATTCCTAGGGATCTCTCGAGGGAAGGCCGGTTTGATCACGGACTGCCCCATGTGTGGTCGGACCATTCGGGTGCCGAATCTGGATGGTTCGGTCGAGGCACTGCCTGACCCGAAGCTCAATCTACAGGACGCGGGGCTAAAACAGGCTTTGGCTTCGTTGGCGTCACTGGATGCGGATGAGGCCGAAGGTGCGGCACCCCCCGCCGGTGCCGATGCCGCTGCACCGGACGTCCTCCCGGCCAAGAAGCCTGCACCCGAGGTGATTCAACCAGCCATCGTGGCGGCCCCGCCGGTTGTGGAATTGGCGATCAGTCCTCCCTCGACGCCAGCTTTGGAACCTGCAGCGGATTCGACTCCAGCGAATCCCAAGTCGAATCCATTGCAGGAACTGGCAGAGGCCCCACCCAGCCTCGCGCCATCGCGGAAACCGACTGTCCGCAGTTCGAAAGGCCCTGGAGGCGCTTTGCTAATTGGGGCCGTGCTGCTTTCTTTCGGCGCCGGTTTGGCGCTGGGCTACTTCAGCCGATCGCAGACGGCGGCTCAGGCGGTGAGTGAACTGGAGGACGTGCCGAACATCCCCCAACCAAAAGTTCCTGTGCCAGCAGGAAACACGCCTGCGATCCCGCAACCATCTGCAGGCGCGACTGTCGAGGGGACGCTGAAGTACGTCGCGCCAAACGGGCAATCGCTGAACGATTCCGAAGCCCGCGTGCTGGTCTTCCCGATCAAACATCCGGGTCAGGTGAAACTCCCCGTGCAGGGCTTTCGCTCCGGAGCAAATCCTGCCGATCAGCTAGTCGCGATCGCGTCGTTGGCAGCGTTGGGAGGCGAATACGCCATCGCCGACAAAGGGGGACGCTATGCGCTACATGTTCCGCCAGGAGAGTATCACCTGCTGCTGGTTTCTCGATACTCACCGCGAGATGAGAACGTGCAACTGATCGATCCGGTCCGAAATCTCACGGATGTCTATTTTGACCGCCCGCAGCAACTCGTCGGTCAGGTGAACTATCACTACGTCCGGTTAGAGCTGGGAGATCAGCCACAAACGCTCGATCATGAATTCAGCGGACTGTAGTGTTGGAACGTGGGCGGAGCGACGTCGATTCCCGCAGCGCCAGTTCCACAACACGACAACTAGCCCGCAGCATTTCTCGCCGAATGTGGGGTGTGACGCTCGTGGTCGCCATCTGCTGGAGTTGATCCAGCACCTGCGGCATGTCGATTTCGAGACGGTGTTCCGAACTATGCATGGCGAAGTGAATCAGGGACTCAGATTGGGAGCGAATACGCAGGGGCGCGGCGACAGCACTCTCCCCGGCGACAGCACTCTCCCCATCGTCGCACAATGGGGAACCCGATGCTCTTGATTCCACCCTCCCGACCGATGCGTTCAATCCCTACTGATCGCCAACTCGACCTGGATTGACGCGACTGAACATCGACTCGGCAAAACTCGCATGTCGGCAAGGCCTGCCTGACCGATCGGATTTCGCTGTCCGGTCCAGGCAGCGGGCTGCGGATGGTAAGCTGTAACGATTCCGTAAGCCTTGTGGGAGCAAGTTGGTAAGTCTTAACGGCCACGACCGGAAACGACGGCGATTCGGATTATCACAATCGAAATGACTCATCGTTTCGAATCGCCCTTGCCGAATCTACCAACGAGTCATTGAGCGAAGGCCATCTCAGCGGTGGGGCTCAATCACATCGCCATCTCATTGGGATGTGCGAGAGGAACACGGGGGAATTGATCGCTTGCCGATCGCACACAGACCACGGAGGGGTTGTGATGCACATTCGACATTACGCGCTGACGGCATTGCTGTCGACAGCACTACTGAATTCAGCCATGGCGCAGGGCTTTCCCGCGCCCAGCAGCACGCCGCGACTGATCGCGCCGCCCAACGCCGGAGCCTATGTTCAACCGGTGAACGGAGTGTCGTATTCACCAGGTTACGGCGTACCCAGCCAGGGGCAGTATCCGCAGCTGAACGCGTCGCTGTATCCAGCGCCGGTGCAGAACGTGCCCGCCTATACCGGCAGCACGTTCATCACGAACCAGGCCTTCGCACCACACGAGATGCTGTACGAGCATGACTACCATGCCATGTACGGTCCCTTCTTCTACAAGGTGACTGGTGGCTGGATCTGGACCCCGCTGGGCATGCGTCAGCATGAGAACTGGCAATTGCAGGGGACCGAAGTGAAGGTCAAGTATCGCTCGAAGATCCCGTTGCTCTCGGGATACCACTAAGCCAGATCGTTGATTCCGGTCTTCGCCCGAGACGCCCGAAGACCGCTGCATCAGATCGGACTCTTTCCACTCTATCACCCGCGGCGATGTCATCGCCGGGACGGCACTCCGTGTCGTTCCGCGATCGATGTCCGCCCGTGGCAGACCCAGGACACGGAACCATGTTGACCCAGTTGAAGAATTCCATGTTAATTGCGGGGCTGGTCTGCCTGATCAGTGCCACCGCGACCAATGCTCAGGACGCCGAAGGAGTTGTTCGCCTCGGTACTGGTGGCGCGGCGGAAGGAGTCGCCCGCGTGGCGGCGGTCCCGGCCCAAGACCTTGTCATTCGCGGACAATCGCCCGATGGCTGCCTGTCAGGTAACTGTTGCCTGCCAGATGCTTGTTGTCCTTCGTCCGGCTGTTGCCCCAGTGGCAGCTGCTGCCCGCACGGCGGCTGCGGACCTGATTGTCGTCGCGGCAACTGTCCGCACTGCAACTGTGGACAGGGCGGTCAATGCCCGCACTGTCGCAACGGTGGCTATGGCGGCTATGGCGGCTATGGCCGAAGTGGCTCCGGGAGCAGTCATGGTTGCCGTAGTGGCTACGCTGGCTATGGCGGTGGATCATGCCGCGGCGGTTTGTTCGGTGGCGGCGGTTGCGGGCTGTTTGGTGGGAGCGGACATCGCTGCTTCCTCTCGCATGGTCCACTCTGTGACTACTTCCGCATGCAAGCCTCTATGCATCGTGCCCGCAACATGGGGACCAGCATGGCGCTGCACATGGCGGTGGAAGAAGAATGTGCCGAGAAGGCCCAGTGGGCGAAGTGCAAGTTCGGCTATTTCCTGCCCGCTGGCTGCGATGGCAAGGGCGTTCCACCACTGGGAGCCTACTCGATGGTCTATCCCGTCGACCCATCGTACTTCGATCAGCGTGATGGCCAAGTCTATGCCGCTCAAGGCTATGGCGGTCCGGTCGCTGTGCCGCTCGCGCCAAACGTGCAGCATACCTACAACTATGGATGGGGACTTCCCTCGAGCCGTCTGACGCCGATTAGCCATCCCATTCAGTAGCCTCGGCCTGTCCAGCGACTCCGAAAAGTTTCACACACCACTTCACACCGTGTCCCCACGCCACTCGATGGCCCAGGGGCGATGTGTTCAAAGGATCAACGTCATGAAACGGATCACCACAACCTTGTTGAGCGGACTGGCCGCCGGGGGTGTTCTGCTCGGCAGCATGACCCTCAATGCTGCTGAGCGGTGCGATGGCTGTCTGCTGCCAGTCACCATTCCGCAACCGCTTTCGCAGCCTCCCCAAGGGGCCACGAAGCTCAAGAGTAAGGCGGCACCAGCAACCGACGCACCGGCGCCAGATCAACCCGCTGGCCCACCTCCGGAACCACCCGCGGTGAACGAAGCCGCCCCCATGTCGGAAGCTCCGGCGAAGGAGGCTGCACCCGCCACTGATGCCGCCCCGGCTCAGCCGACGACTCCCGGCGAAGCATTCAACAGTCGCTCATTCCTGGATGTTCTCCAGGCAGCGAATGAGGAGTCAGGAGCGGACGCAGCCGCCGAACCATTGCCACTCCCGGAAGGTGTCGGGCAGCCCGGTCATGCGGTTGACGAAGAGGAAGGGGTCGCCCATTGCCCCAGTTGTCCGCAACAACAGTATGGCGGTGCCGCCTACGGTGATGCAGGATACTATCACGAAGGTACGATGTGCCCTCCCGGTTATCCTTGCTCACACGGCTGTGGTCACAGTTGCGGTCATGGTCAGCTCGCTCGGCATGTGCATCAGTTCTTTGACTGGTTCAATCCGCACGGCATGTGCACGCACCCTCCCGACTATGGCTTCCGCCCACCGGTGAAGCAGCCGATCTATCGTCGTCCGGTCGCCTATCAGCAGTGGTATCCACAGCAGTGGAACGCACAGCAAGTCGCCTATCAACAGCAGTCTGGTTACGGACAGGCTCCACAGACTGTGTACTGGCCCACCGACACCACACAGCTCGGCTACTACTACCAGCAAGTGCCCCAGTGGCGCCCGAGTCCGGGCATGATTCCCGGTCCGCCGCAGCCCAAGCAGTGGCACCAGTACGGCAACTGTGGTGACTGCCAGGATGGTCATTGCCAGTTCCAGATTCTCGGGACGGCGGAAACGATCGCTCCCTATGGTCAGCATGGGAATGGTCACTACGCTCAACCTGGCGACATTCAATACGGCATTCCCGGTGATGCAATCTACTCGTCCGAGCCTCAGTCGGCTCCGATTCAGATGCAGACACCAGACCAGTTGCCCACGCCGCAACCTATCCAAGTGCCAGCAGAGACTCCCGGCAACATTGTTCCTCCGGAGCCTCCCATGCTCAATGCACCCGCCGAAGCCGCCTTGCAGCCACTGATCACGCCAGCCTTGCTGCCTATCAGTCGCTAGCGTTCGGGCGCACACGAAACTCCTCCGTGAGAGAGGGCACGGACCTTCGGGTCTTTGCCCTCTCTTTTTTGTGTTGGGGAATCGTGTCCCCGGGTGAGCCACGTACATCCTGGAGGCGACCTGTGCGATCAGGGCCTGGGACCTGCGCCACTCGAACGAATCTGTCGTACGAGATCGGCCACAATGAGGATGGTCGCCTCGATCTCCTGCTCAGTTGTCGTCCGCCCCAAGCCAAACCGTAGACTCGCCCGCGCCTGCAGATCCGACAGCCCCATCGCTCGCAACACATGACTCGGCTCCGGATTGGCTGACGTACATGCCGAACCGGAACTGACGCACAAGCGTGATGCTTGCAACTGCATCAGTAGGACATCGCCATCCACGTGGGGGATATGCACGTTCAAGTTGTGCGGCAGACACTCGTTTGCTGGTGAGTTGCGTCGCAGTTCCGGAATTGCCTGTGCGAGACCGTCCCAGAGTCGGTCCCTCAACCTTGAGAGTCGGCGACACTCCTCGGACAGCTGTTCGCTTGCCACCGCGCATGCGGCGCCGAATCCGACGACCAGCGCGACGGGCAACGTCCCACTCCGCAGGCCTCGCTCATGTCCCCCTCCGTCCAGCAGTGGAGTGAGCGGCAAACGCCGCTCGCGACGGACGATGAGTGCTCCGATTCCTTGGGGGCCGTACAGCTTGTGCGCTGAGAGGCTCAGCAGATCAATGGGGACCGAGCGTAAATCGATCGGCACCTTCCCCACCGCTTGCGCGGCATCAACATGGAAGACCGCGTCTGCGGCACGACACTTTTGTGCCAGCTGTGGGATGTCGTTCAGGCTGCCGACTTCGTTATTCGCCCACATCACGGACGTCAGGGATGTGGGGGTTCGCAGCGCGGCACGCAGCAATTCCGGATCGACACGCGCTTCGGCATCGACCGGTAACAGCTCAACCGCAGCCCCCATGCGTTTGAGCCGACGCAATGGATCCAGCACTGCCCGATGCTCCGCCACGTTGCTGATCAGGCGATGCGATGTCGGCGAATTTCCGCAAAGTCCCTTCAGCGCCAGATTATTCGCCTCTGTTGCGCCACTGGTCAAAATGACTTCTTCAGATTCGCAGTGTACGAGTGCGGCGACTTTCGCGCGTGCCGCTTCCACTGCATCCCGAGCCCGCAATCCAGCGCGATGACTAATACTGGCTGCGTTCCCCGCCTGAGTGGTCCACCAGGGCCGCATCGCCTCCACCACGCGTGGATCGACGGGGGTCGTCGCATGATGGTCCAGGTAGATCAACGCCTCCGCATGCTCACGCGCCATGCGATCACGATTCCTGAAGCGTGATCGGTGAGACGAATCCCTCCGGCTTGATTGCAAGGACGGAACAGCTCAGCAACGGCAGCAAACGTTCCGCCGTGTTTCCCAGCAGAATTCCTGGAACGCCGGCACGCGCGAGTGAGCCCATGACGACCAGCGTGACTCCCTCTGTCCTGACCAGTTCTTCAATCGCCAGATCGGCTGGTCCGGTGGTCACACGCATCTGAAATCCACCCGCGATTGTCCGATGATCGGTATGCGCGAGTCGTTCCTGCAACTGCTGCTCCGCGTCGGCAATCACCTGCTGCCGATACTCATCGACCTCGTCTTGCGAAGCGCCGGTCCGGCTCAAGCCACCAGTGAGCGGAAACCGCACGCTGTGGACTGCTAGCAGACGTCCATCGAACAGGCGCGCGAGATCGACCGCGAGATGCACCACCTGCTCGCCAGTTTCGCTGAAGTCATCGGCCGCCAACACGGTGGGGATCGCCTCTTCGGCGTTTGGTCGGACAGCCCAGACTGGGCAAGGGCACTTGCGGAGCAGCTTCATTGCCGTGCTGCCAAACAAGATCCGCTCCGCGCGGCTCTGATTGCGACAGCCGACGACCACCAGCTCGACCTGTTCGCGCAGCACGGTTTGTATGATCTCGTACCATGTGCGGCCATGGGCGAAGATGGACTGCGTCGACACGCCCCGTTCGTTTGCTTCGGTCTGGAACTGCGAATGGATGGTCTTGAGTTGCTCCAGCGTTCCAAGGGCTTTGTCGTCTTCCACGAGAATCGCCTCGGTCTCCGCCACCGGAGTTGCGGAAACGGTGATCATCAACAATTCCGCGCCAGTTGCCGCCGCCACACTCAGCGCCTGTTGCCAGGCGGCCAGTGTCGCTGGCGCGAGTTCTCCGTCGGTTGTGTCGATGCCAACCAGGATGCGGTGAAAACCGAGCATGGCAGATTCCCATAGAATGTTGCTTGTTGTGTTGGGTGATCAACCGATTGTCGATCATCACTCGCCAACTCTCAACCACAATTGTATGCACTCGACCGTTGATGATCACTGGTGCTTCGCTGGCCAGCCTTGCGAACGCGCGCTGCAGCATCGTACGCTGTCGATAGAGACGGACGCACAGGGGCGTTTGGTCGGGAACTGAACGGATGCGGGTTCCGTGACATGGCTCTCGGTCGTTCCCCCATGTATTCACGCGAGATCACTCTCGCCGTTCGTTCTCGTACCGTCGACAGCAATGTCGGCCATCCCGCCTCATTCCCTCAGCGATCCCCACGCTCATGGCCCCCGAATGGTACAACCTGGACGAACTGGCAAAACAACTGGGGCGAGATCGCCGCGAGTTGGAGCGACTCGTGCAACGTGGTCGTATTCCTGGACACAAGCGCGGCTCGGAATGGCAATTTCATTCCGAGGAAATCAGTCAGTGGCTGGAACAGGAAATGCGAGACTATTCCGACAGCCAACTCGCCCAAGTTGAGAAGACGCAGCAATCGACCGAAGTGGAAGCCGAAGTTCCCGTGAGCAGTCTGCTCGTGCCCGAACTGATCCAAGTGCCACTGGAGGCGCGGACGAAGCGATCAGTGCTCGAATGCCTGGTTGAAGTGGCGGGTCGGACCTGGCAAATCTGGGAGCCATCGACCGTGCTCAAGGCGGTGCAAGAGCGTGAAGAGTTGATGTCAACGGCGTTCAACAATGGCGTCGCGTTTCCGCACCCGCGCCAGTCCTGTCCCGATGCGATTGGTCAGTCGCTGGTGGCCTTTGGTCGGACGTTCAATCCCATTCACTTCGGCGCCCCGAACAACTCCGGGACCGACTGTTTCTTCCTGATTCTGTGTCGGGAGACGCGAACGCATCTGCATGTCCTCGCGCGGCTCTCACGCATGGTGCAGTTGCCCGACTTCCTGCCACTGCTGAGAGAGGCGGACACTTCGGCGCTCGCGTACGAAGTGATTCTGTCGGCCGAACGCCAACTCAGTTGAAGCTCGCGCGCCTGCGGGCTAGGCTGACGATATCAAATTCAAATCGGATGATTTGAGTTTGCGTCAGGATGTCCTGTGTCCAATTGCTCTTGCCGTGGGAGTTTCCCCCGATGCTGCGACTGCTGTGTGCTGCCTTGCTGCTGAGTCTGTGTTCCACGTTGAGCTATGCTCAAGACACCTTGAATTATCCTGTACTCGGAGAGACGCACCGTCACTCCCCAGCGCTGGACCAACTCATTGCCCCCGAGACACCGCTCCACGTGATCGCCAGCGGATTCGAGTGGACGGAAGGTCCCGTGTGGGTCAAAGAGCAAGCTGGTCCTGGTTATCTGTTGTTCTCGGACATCCCACGCAATTCGGTGTTCAAGTGGGTTGAAGGGCGAGGGGCGACACTGTTCCTCAAGCCGTCAGGCTACACCGGTCCCGGTGAGTATGGAGGTGAACCC
>JAGQQB010000142.1:0-266 GCA_020426425.1 Planctomycetaceae bacterium
GGACAGAGTCGTCTTCGTGACCTGGTGTCCAACCAGTGGAACTTAGCCTGATCGGCATGAGTTCACTTGCCCCTGGACATCACAACTGCGGTCGGCACGATTCGGAGAATCGTGCGACACTGGTACACGCCGCGCCAATTTGACATGCCGAGGACACGGTGTCCACACAACGCGTAGGAGAAGTTCGCTCGGGGGTGCGTCTGATGGTTGGTGACGTCGTTCTTCTGCGGTTCCTCACCCTCCCGCGGCGCAGCCGAGATCGGGAG
>JAGQQB010000142.1:282-4367 GCA_020426425.1 Planctomycetaceae bacterium
GAGCCTGCGAGGTTCGGGGAGGGCACCGCGACGTCGATTGCGCAGTTCGCATCGAAACCTGTGTCCTTCAACATTCCTGGTTCATCAATCCGTCCCTCCAGAATGCCGCCTGCCAGGCATCAGGCAGGCGCCATCGACGCTGGAAGCGTCGGGCACGACCACCCTCTGTCGGACGCACCCTTAGTCCGGTTAGAGGAGAACGCGAGGAGGGACTCAACTGCGGCCCCAGTCGAAGCCAAGGTCCAGCGCCGGAGCGGAATGCGTCAGTGCGCCGATGCTGATGCGATCGACTCCAGTCGCCGCGATCCCGGCGACCGTTTGCAGATGAACGCCACCCGACGCTTCGAGTTCAACCTTCGGTCCCAGTTCCGCCCGCAACTCAACCGCCTGTGATAACTGCTCGCAAGTCATGTTGTCGAGCAGCACGATGTCCGGTGCTCCCTGAATTGCATCGCGAAATTGATCCAGAGTGTCGACCTCGATTTCGACAATGATCCCTGCAGAAACTTGAGCACGGCAGTGACGCACTGCATCGGCCAGCGTGCCATGTCGCGCCGCCTTCCACGCCCCGAGATGGTTGTCTTTGATGAGCACTGCATCGAATAGGCCGATCCGATGATTGGCTCCGCCACCGCACCGGATGGCATACTTCTGGAGCAGTCGCAGGCCGGGCAGAGTCTTCCGCGTATCGAGGATCTTGGCATTGGTCCCGGCAACGGCGTCGACGAATTGCGCTGTCAACGAGGCGTTGCCGCTAAGCAGCGTCAACAGATTGAGTGCCGTCCGTTCGCCGGTCAACAGAGCACGAACCGATCCTGTTATGGTGGCGACAGCCGTTCCCGGGTGCAGACGCGATCCATCCTCGACATGCCGCTCGAACTGGACCGTATCACCGAGTGCTGCGTACACGAGTTCGGCAAATGGGAGTCCGGCAAGGACACCTTGCTGTCGCGACACGATGCGAACACTCCCCTGCTCTTCCGCCGGGATCAGTGCCTGCGAGGTAATATCGCCCGCTTCCCGCAGGTCTTCGGCCAGCGCCTGTTGAATCAGGCGCTGAGCATCATTCAGTTCTTCGGTGGTTGGCTGCATGCGATGCATGATCGCCATGGCGTCGCCAGATGACAAGCGGCCCGGACGATATCTACGGCCTGTTGACTCTACGTACTGTTAACTCAGGCGGCGCTGCGGGACTGTGACAGTTGCCGCAGCTCGCCAACGATTTGTGTCTGCAGAATCGACTCCAACTCCGCCAGGAACATGGCGATCGTCGCTCCATCGAAAAGCCGGTGATCGTAGACGAGCGTCACCTGCATGGTTCCGTTCTGTTCCAGGGGGCCGTACGTCAACACCATTACCCCGACCGACGGGGGATGTACGCTAATGGCTCCCCAGGAAGCGACACTCGTGATGCCAACGGTACCGCCCATCGATTTCCCCAGCCACTTGGGAGAATTGAGCACTGCCCACCAGCAGAGGCGGCGAATTGGACTTGGCAAGCGAGAATAGGCGATCTGCGACCGAAAGGATTCGATGCTCTCGACATCCGCTGTTGCGGCATGCGTCAACTCGCGTTGAATCTCATCCAAAGAACACTGCTCGGGTTGCGGGATACCGTAATAGAACAGCCACTGCAGTCCCAGATGCTCGCGGCGCACGCAAATTGTTGCTCCCTGGCGAGGACGTCTAAAGAGTCGCAGCCACGGCCATTCAACGACACGCAGTCGTAAATCGGGATGCCGTTCGGTAAGCAGTGCGTAGGCGCGGGTGAAGACCGCAGTCCAGCCGATCCGCACACACGCTTGTTCTCGCACTCGTCCAACTTCGCCCAGCGACATTCTACGTACGAGCGGCTGACTCGGGACACGCGAGGCAACCTGCAGATAATCCACGACAAAGGCTCGATTTATCGGCAATGGTCCCATACCCCCGTCCGGTGGGGTCAGACTGGAATGGAAAGACATGTGCAACCTCGCGTGAACTGGCCTCCCTCTTTCATCGACGTTTGAATTCCCGCAACGCGTTTCGGATTTGCCTCAAGTCCATAGAAAGTCTGTTTCAGACGCGGGTCGAGTCGCGACGAATCAATACTCGACACCCGTCGAAATGCGGTAGCCTGTTGAAGCGGCAGAATCTGCCGCCATTCTGGATGTGACGGTCATGGAGGTCAGTGATCATGGCGGTATTCAACTTCCTCAAGACAGCATTTCTCGCTGGTTGGCGGGAACGACACGGCAGACCAGAGCACTTCGCACGAATCGCCTCCAGCAAATTGGAGCGACTGCTCAACCATGCCCGCCAGAACGTCCCGCTACAAATGGAACGTCTCGCCACTGTCACCGAGTTCGCGCAGATTCGTCCCATCGCCAAGTTAGAAATGATGACCCGCTTCGCAGAGAGCCTGGCGGTCAACAGCGTGACTGGCGACGAAGTGATGTGTGTCGCCGGAAATGAACAACCAGGCAGCAAGTGGATTCGGGATCGTTATCTGGTTACCAAAACAAGTGGCTCGACCGGCGAACGGGGCATCTTTGTGACAGATCTTGCCACGTGGGAATCGCAGCGTGCAACGATCTTTTCCCGCATCAGCCGTGGCCTCAGCCCTTGGCGACGCCTGCGCGGACTTCTGCGCGGCGAACGGTTCCGCATGGCGCATCTGGTTGGGGATTGTCCGTTTTGCGTGACGCGACAATCCGCCCTGGATAGCCAACATAAGGCGCGCCGATTGTGCGAGACACGGCTGCTGTCCATTATGGATCCGTTGGAAAAGTCGATTCAGGCCCTGAACGAATTCCAGCCGCACTTCCTGTACCTGTATCCGTCGGTACTCGTGGCGATTGCCAAACGGCGTCAGCAGACTGGGCAAATCAACTTTGCCCCCAACGCGTTGATCGTAGGCTGCGAAATGCTGACCGAGTCTGATCGCCATGTGATCACCGAAGCGTTTCCCGGGTCGCGACTCGTCAACCAGTATGGAGCCTCAGAGTGTCCGGCGCTGGCCGTGAGTTGTCCCGCCGGGCAACTGCATGTGAATTTGGAACATGCACTAATTGAACCAGTGGACGCCGACAATCAGCCGGTCGCCGTCGGCGAGTTGTCGGACAAGATCCTGCTCACGAATCTGGACAACTTTGTGCAGCCCTTTATTCGTTACGAAATCAGCGACCGGGTGCGATTGATTGATAAGCCCTGTCCGTGCGGCAGTCCGTTGCCAGTCATCGAAGTCCATGGACGCGCAGACGACACGATTCACCTGCTGGACTCCAAAGGACAGGTTCGTGAGATCCTCCCGTTGACAATTTTGACCAGCCTGTTTGGACTCGCGGAACTCAATTTCCATCAGGTGGCTCATGTTCGCCAGAATGTGATCGAACTCCGCATTCACCCAACACCGGGCGTACCATTCGAGGCCGCCGCCGTGGCCGGTCGTAGTGCACTGAGCCGCGCGTTGAGGGTATTCGGTGTCGATTCGTCCGTCACCGTGCAGGTTACTGCACTTGACTCGATTCCACGGCAGTCGCATGCAGGCAAGTTCAAATCAGTCGTCTCGGAAGTCCCGCCGCCGAACAAATCAGCCGGTTCGCGGAGATCGGCTTGAAGCAGTTCCGTCCTACGCGAGCACGTCGTGAATCACGTGCCCTTCAACATTGGTCAGCCGGCGCTCGAAGCCGTTGTGCTCGAACGTGAGCTGCTCGTGGTCGAGTCCGAGCAGATGCAGGATGGTGGCATTGAGATCATAGAGGGGATGAATCTGCTCGACCGCCTTGCGTCCCAGCTCATCGGTCATTCCGTGACTCACACCCGGTTTGATACCGGCACCGGTCAGCCAGCAGGTGAAGCCGTCGGGGTTGTGATCACGTCCTTGAGCGCCCTTCTGAAACATGGGCATACGACCAAACTCGGTACACCACACAACCAGCGTTTCTTCCAGCAATCCACGTTCTCTTAGATCGCGAATCAGTGCGGCGGTTGGTTGATCAAAGATGGCGGCATGCTTGTCGTACTGCGGCTTGAGCTTGTTGTGCCCATCCCAGTTCAGCTCCCCGCCGCTCGCGTACGCGCCATTGAACAGCTGAACAAAGCGC
>JAGQQB010000142.1:4382-8682 GCA_020426425.1 Planctomycetaceae bacterium
AGCCGACGGGCCAAGATGCAGTTCTTTGCGTAGGCGGCTTTGACGTCGTTTTCAGTATCGTCGGCTCCATAAGCGCGGAGCGTATGGGCCGACTCGCTGCTGAGATCGCTGATCTGCGGGACGCTTAGTTGCATTCGCGCCGCGAGTTCATAGCTGGCAATGCGGGCAGCCAACTTACCATCACCGGGATGCTGCGCGAGATGCCAATCGTTCATCTGCTTGAGGAATTCGCGTGCGGCAAGATCTGACTCAGCCGAGACCGATTGCGGTGCAGTCAAATGCCGGATCGGTTCCTTGATGCTGAACGGCGTCCCCTGAAACTCCGCCGGCAGAAACCCTGGGCCCCAGTTGTTGACACTCGCTTGTGGGACACCGCGAGGATCGGGAATGGCGACGAACGCAGGCAGATTCTGGTTCTCGCTGCCGAGCGCATAGCTCACCCACGCGCCAATACTCGGGAAGCCATCTGCGGCGAAACCAGTCGAGAGGAAGTTCTCGGCCGGTCCATGTGTATTGCTTTCGCTGGTGAGCGAATGAATGAAGGCGAGGTCGTCAGTCAACTCGGCCAGATGCGGCACCATGTCCGACACCATCTTGCCGGTTTCACCGCGCGGACGAAACTCATACTGCGGCCGTGCCAGATTTCCGGCTGGCCCCTGAAACGTGACCGCCGGTCCTCCTGCCAGCGGCTGCCCATCCTGCCGAATCAGTTCCGGTTTGTAGTCCCACGTCTCCAACTGGCTGACCGCCCCGGCACAAAAAATGACGAGCACGTTCTTCGCTTTGGGAGCATAGTGTGCAGGGCGCGGCTGATACGGATCGGCGGGATCAATCTGCGGTCGCGACGCGGCCAGTAGTGCGTCGTCCCGCAAGAGACTGGTGAGCGCCATCGAACCAAGGCCGGTCGTCATTCCGGCCAGGAACCGACGACGATCCAGCCAGAGTCGGCCGGTCGAAGAGAGCATCGCGTCGTTAATCTGCATGCGGGGTCTCAATCGGCTCAGGGAAGGAACAGGAACTCATTCGTGTTGAACAGCGCGCGACATAGTATCGGCAATCCGTGGAGTTCGACGAGTGCCGTCGCTTCACGCAACTCCTCCGACGTTGGCTCTCGCCCGAGGCAGACGAGGAATGCTTGACGCACTTGGGCAGATGCTGCTTCGCCTGCCTCATTCGTAATCCGCTTAGCGAACGCGTCCGATTCCTCCCACGTGAACGTGCTGTTGAACAGATTCAGTGCCTGAATCGGCGTGGTTGACTGACGACGGCGGGCGGCACTCTGCCCCGCGTCGGGACAGTCGAACGCACCAAACACAACCTCACGTTCCATGCGAATCTTGTGCGCGTAGATCATCCGCCGTCGCCCCTCTTCGCCGAACGATTCAATCGGAGGAAAGCCGCTCAAACCACCGCGCGACTTGAACAGATCGAAACCGGAACCGCCAGCCTTGAGGTTCAGTCGACCGCTCACGGCGAGCATGGAATCGCGAATCGCTTCCGCCTCCAGACGATGCGATGGAAACCGCCACAGCAGACGGGCATCGGCATCGACCGCTTGCGCTGCGGGGTTAATCGCGCTCGATTGCCCATACGTCGCCGACAGGACGATCAGACGATGCAGGTGCTTGATCGACCAACCAGATTCCACGAATTCGGACGCCAGCCAGTCGAGCAATTCAGGATGTGTGGGGCGCGTGCCGCTGCGGCCAAAGTCGTTCGCCGTCTCAACCAGACCGACGCCAAAATGCCACTGCCAGATACGGTTCACCATCACCCGGGCCGTGAGAGGATGCTGAGGACTGGTGATCCAATTCGCCAGTGCCTGACGGCGTTCGATGTCTGGGGAGTCGATGTCGAGCGGATCGCCGCCGAGAACAGCCAGCGGTGCTGGCGCCAGTTGTTCGCGCGGCTGTTCCGGATCCCCACGCAGCAACAGATGTGTCGGCTCGGGAGCAGTGAATGTTCCTGCAAACACCATTTGGGGCGTCGGCAAGTTGTCCAAGCGACTCTGCAACTCCTGTCGGGTCGCCAACAGTTCCCGCGCCTGGGCAAGTTCCTCGACAGGCAGTCCGGCGAGCGAGTTTCTGGACGCATCACGCTTTGAACCGAAGGGGTGCCGATCAATGGAACTGGCAACCTGCATCCACTCACCGGAAGAGGTTTCGACCGCGATGGAATAGGTCAGTGGCAAACGATCATCAAACTTGCCGTTGCGATCACGCCCCCAAATGATGCGGTCAATTTGCCTTGGTGTCGCGAACGTGATCTCCACCCAACCACTGCCCACCGTGTCGGACATCCAGCTGCGATCATTGCCGTAGCGACCATCAATCAGATGTTCCCGCTTGTGCCGATCCGAAACGGGCGCATCTCCGGATGTCGTGATGGTCGCGCCAGCCGATGCTAGGGCCACGTTAGTCCCCTGCAGATCGAAGACTTCGAACTCATCGAGACACGGTTCGAGGCTGTTCGTCGATTCGATGGTGAACCGCACGCGCTGCGTCTTGACCGGCTGGAAACGATCGACGTTCCGTGTTGCGGACACCGCCGCGCGGCGCGAGGGGACATGGGCGAGTTGCGTCAGTGAATCGAGTGCTGGCCCCGCCTCCAGGGTGAAGGCGATCGGCAAACGATCGGTAAACTGACCATTGCGATCCCGGCTCCAGACAACGGTGTCGATCTCTTCCAGCTGCGGTAGTTCGAACAGCACCCAACCCTGCCCCGCTTCGCTGGACATCCAGCTGCGGCTGTTCCCGTACTGGCCGTCATTCACGAACGCCAGTTGATGCGAACCCGACTCCCGACTGCCCGATGCCGTCACTTTGGTTCCGTAGCTCGCCAGCGCCACGTTCTGCGGTTCGGCCCCAGTCTCGGTTCCGGTGGTCGTGTGAATCTCAAACTCGTCCAGACACGGCTCGATCAAGCCGAGCGTCGGATGCAGATTCGCATCGTGAATGGTGAACTTCACAAAGCGGGCCTTCAGCGGCTCGAACACTTCCTCATTGGACAACGGACTCGTTTCGCGCAGCGGCGTGAGACTCGCGAGTGGTTCAAGGCTCGTCAACTGCTTGTCCAGTGCGAGGAGTTCGCCCTCGATGCGTTCTTTCGACCTCGCATATTGACGCAACTGGCCAGCATCCAAGGGCCGCTCGCCATACTGCAGTCCGGCAAAGTACGCCTGCAGCGCGTAATAGTCGCGCGAGGTGATCGCATCGAACTTGTGGTCGTGACACCGGGCACAACCAATGCTGAGTCCTAATATGGTCTGCCCCACATTGGCGACCACTTCGCTCAGTTCATCCTGTCGCGCCAGCCGCTTCGACTCCTCGTCCTGGCCAATCTGTCCCGGGAGCAACGCGGCGGCGGTCACCAGGAATCCGGTCGCCGCCTGTTGTTCGCGTTGATCGCCAACCAGTTGATCGCGAATGAATTCATCGTAGGGCAGATCGCGATTGAGCGCATCGATCACATAATCGCGATACGGCCATGCATTCGGTCGCGGCGTGTTCACCTCGAAGCCGTGCGTGTCGGCATAGCGCACGACATCAAGCCAGTGCTGCGCCCAACGTTCGCCGTAATGCGGGGAGGCGAGGAGCCGGAGCACAACCTTATGCCTCGCCCGTGGAGATGTGTCGGCGACGTAATCCGCGAGTTCCTGGGGAGTGGGTGGCAGGCCGGTCAGATCGAGCGTGACACGACGCAACCAGGCAACCCGCTCGGCTGGGGGATTGGGCCGCAGCCCCTCAGCCCGCAAGCGGGCGAGAATGAACTGGTCAATTTCGTTGTGTGACCATCCGTCCTCCGGCAGCCTCGGCACCGAAGGCTCAACCACAGGCTTCAGCGACCAGTGGTCGGCGCGGTCTTCGAGTTGGACAAGATCAACTCCGTCGGGCCAGTTGGCTCCCTGCTCAATCCAGGCACGAAGGGTCGCAATCTCGGCCTCGGACAGTCGCTGCTCGGGCGGCATTTGCAGATCGGCATCGGGGTCGGCGACAAACTGTAGCAGTGGACTTTCATCGGGTTGCCCGGCCACGATGCTCGCACCATACGCTTCGCCGCCGGCAAATGCGGTCGCCTTCACATCCAACCGCAAGCCACTCTTTTGTTTGTCGGCTCCGTGACAACTGTAGCACTGCTGTTGCAGGATGGGCCGCACATCACGCACAAAGTCGACGTCAGCCCCGTGGCAGATGGCCACTACGTGCGCCAGCGTCAGACCGGCTATCGTCAATCGTGAACAGATTCGCATCCATTGATAGTAGTAGATCTGTGCGACGATCAACCAGTGCGATGAGCAGGG
>JAGQQB010000143.1 GCA_020426425.1 Planctomycetaceae bacterium
AAGTAGTATTCACTCGCATATTGATGCATGTCGAGCAAACGCCGCACGATCGCGGCGTCACTCCGCCGGAGTGCGCTTGGATAATCGTAGTCATTGAATCGCAGACGACGATGCTGCCCGCTGGCATCTGGCGTCGGATCGTAAACGTGAATCGCCAGTTCCCCCGTCCCGCGTGATTGCGAAATATCCAGGACATAGATCGGAGCTATGCCGCCCAACAGACTGCCGGAATTCCGCGCGGCATTTCGAATTGATGCGAGGGTGTCCTGCCAGGTAGGTGTCTTCTCGACCGGACCGGGCAGATCGAAAGGCGACCTGCCCACTTCAATCGCGCGACGAATCTGCTCTGCAATCGAGCCGACGGCAGATGGCTTCACCGGCACACCACTTAATCTGGTCGGCATGTCCGCCAGGCGGACGATGACATCGTGCAGATCATCAAAATCCCACTCGTCCAGCGTCTGCCCGTTCAGCTTGGTCCCCCCCTCTTCCTCGACATGCACCAGGGCCGCCCAGATGTGCGGACAGCGGTACCCGCTCGCATATCGTTCGCAGTCGCACGCCACATGCATCGCATCCGGCTTGTTCTTGTCACTCCATTTCAGGCAGACCATGTGCGATTCATGACGATCGTTGACGATCAACACACAGCCATGCTCCCCCATCGCGTCAACCGAGTACTCGATCTCCGGCGTCCCGTAGCGACACAACTTCTCCCCCTGCTTGCGCGTCGCTGCTGGAAACCAAGCGGCCAGTTTCGTCATCGGACTCATTCCTCAGAAGCTTTCGATCGGACAACCGACGCACAGGGACAGAACAGAATCCCGCATGCTCAGTGAAAACTCATTGTTAGCACATCGAAATTGACTCGGCGAGTCAAGCCTCTTGGATTTCCGGAAAACAAGTCGGTGCATCTAAACAGACGGTGATTGATACTGATGCTGCCAGCTTCGGTGGTATCCACCTGATCACACCGCTCTCAATTCGCACGATGTGACCACCATTCATCAGGCGCACCCTAAACGGTTGTGTCGCACAGCCAGCGGTGACGTCTTGCAACTCAGGGCTGTATCACCAGACAGTCCCCTGCGTAGCTGGAAGCGGCGTCAACCACCGCCATCTGTCGAACGCGACGTGGTCGAGGTCGCTTGCCAGCGCATGCATGCAAAGCGAATCCGAACCTGCTCTAATCCCGCGCCGCCCGTTGGTGGTTCGATTGGCGCAGTTTGGTGTATTGCAAATCCGGTTGTGTCGGGAGGGGGCTGGTGAAAACGGAACAGTGGCAACTGGGGTTGGTGTGCCTAGCCCTGCTGATGACTGCTGAACAACTCTTGCCGGCGAGTTTGCTGGCCGGTGAACGGCTCGAACAGATTCAGCAGCGGGGGACGCTCATCTGGGGAGCGGATCAGGAAGGGGGTGGGCCGTATGTGTATCCCAGCGAACAGGATCCCTCAGTCCTGGTCGGCTTCGAAGTCGAGCTGGCGAAACTGATCGCTGAGCATCTGGGGGTCGCGGCACAGTTTGAACAGGGGCAATGGGACAAACTTCCCGATCTGCTCGATCGAGGCGATGTCGACATCGTCCTCAACGGTTACGAATGGTCGCCGATTCGCGCCGAGCGGTATGGGACGTCGATTCCTTACTACATCTATGAACTGCAATTGCTCGGACGCAGAGACGATGCGACGCTCAACTCGTTCGAAGATCTGTTGCGTCCCAAAGCGGGACGCAGACGGGGCGTGAGTGTGCTTGGTGGTTCGGCGGCGAACGATTATCTCGTCGAACATGGGGGCGATCAGTTGGAGATCGTCCTGTTCGAAGGCTCCACCGAAGCAATGCGGCAGGTCGAAGTTCGTCCGGATGAACTCGACGCGAATCTGCAGGATCTCCCAGTCTGGATCTTCTCGCAAAACGACTTTCCCGGATTGCGTCCGATTGGGCCGCCGGTCGGTCGCGGTTATTACGTCGCGCTGGTCGGTAAGCAGGAACCGGAACTGCTCACTGAGGTGAACGCGGCGCTACTCCAAGCACTGCAGGATGGTCGTCTGCGCCGCATTCTCAGCAAGTACGGCTTGTGGAATCCGACGCAAGCGAAGCGCGGACTCGAAGTGAACGCCGACGGGAATTTCGTGGGAGATGACATCGCCGCACAGGAGCAAGAGACCGAACCGATCGAGCAGGAGACCTTCACTGCTGTGCGTGGCTGGGATGTGTTGTGGCAACGTTCGGGACTCTTGGTGCAGGCATCGTGGGTGACGATTCTGCTCTCGGTCGTCTCGATGCCGCTGGCAATTCTCGTCGGCCTGACGCTCGCGCTGATGCGACTGTATGGACCGTGGTATCTACGCAAACCAGCCACGCTGTATGTCGAAACCGTGCGCGGCACGCCGCTGGTGCTGCAGTTGTATGTCATCTTCTTTCTGTTGCCTGAGATCGGCATTTCCATTCACCGCTTCTGGGCTGCCGTGATCGGGTTGGCGATTAACTACTCTGCATACGAAGCGGAGATCTATCGGGCTGGAATGCTCGCCATTCCCAAAGGGCAAATGGAAGCAGCGCTCTCCCTGGGCATGTCGAAGTGGATGGCCTTGCGGCGGATCATCATTCCGCAGGCGACGCGGCTCGTGATCCCGCCGGTCACCAACGATTTCATCGCCCTGTTCAAGGACACTGCCGTCTGTTCTGTGATCAACATTGTGGAACTCTCGAAGGAATACGCCATTCAAAGCCGCAGCACCGGGGCGGTGCTTGAACTCGGCATTGTGACCGCCCTGCTCTACATGGCGATGAGCTATCCCCTGTCGATCGTCGCGAGCCGACTGGAGCACAATCTGAACAAGGAGCGGCAGACATGATTCAGCTGACTGGAATCATCAAACGCTATCAGAGCCACGAAGTCCTGCGCGGCGTGACGCTGTCGGTCGCGGCGGGCGAAGTCTGCGTGCTGCTCGGCCCATCGGGTGGCGGCAAGAGCACACTACTGCGGACCATCAATGGACTGGAAACGTTCGACGCCGGTTCAATTCGCGTGGGCGAAACCACGTTACATCCTGCGCCTGGTCCGGACCGTGACGCGGCGCTGCAACAGATTCGCCAGAAAGTCGGCATGGTGTTTCAACAGTTCAACCTGTTTCCGCATCTGACCGTGCTGGAGAACGTGACCGAGGCGCCGATGCATGTCCTCGGTAAGTCACGGGACGAAGCAATCGCCACCGCCCAGGCGCTGCTGCAGCGTGTCGGCATGGGAGACAAACAACACGTGCGTCCGACATCGCTCTCGGGCGGACAGCAGCAGCGCGTCGCCATCGCCCGGACGCTCGCCATGCAACCTGCAGCCATTCTGTTTGATGAACCGACCAGCGCCCTGGATCCTCGTACGACGGCAGAAGTGATCGCCGTGATGTCCGATCTCGCCCAAAGCGGACAAGGGATGATCGTCGTCACTCACGCCATGTCCTTCGCCCGGACAGTGGCGCATCAGGTGCATATTCTGCATGCGGGACAGATCGCCGAATCTGGTCCGCCGGAACAAGTCTTCGGCGATCCCCGCGAGGCGATTACACGTGAGTTTCTGAGCGAAGCGGGCAAGGCGTAGTGTGGCTTTGAGTGTGTGTGGAGCTTTTGTTTAGACTCGAACTCCCAAGGGGCACTTGTTCGCCACTAAGGCCAGAGGGCTGACGTCCCCTGCTCGCCTGACTCTTCACACGCCTCCCGTTCGCCTGATTGTTTCCATGCAACTCACTGGTCGACACGTTGAAACCGCTCAGCCGATTCGCCTCACCTGCGAGGAGGGCGCGATCTCGTCCATTGAGCCGCTGTCGCTTCCCGAACCTGAAGCGACAGCCCTCCCCTGGCTGGCACCGGGGTTGTTTGATCTCCAGATCAATGGGGCGCACGACATCTGGTTCAGTGACGAGCAGTTGACCGTCGACAAGGTGCTCACGGTATTGCGTGCCTTGCTGCCGCATGGGATCACGCGGTTGTGTCCGACACTCATCACGAATTCACAGCGGGCGCTGCGGCATGGGTTTGAAGTGTTGCGGCAAACCTGCGAGCAGCATGCGTGGGCCGATCACATGATCAGTGGGTGTCACCTCGAAGGACCGCACATTTCTCGCGAAGATGGACCGCGTGGGGCCCATCCACTCGACCATGTGCGGGACTGCAGTATCGCGGAGTTTGAGGAATTGGAGGCGTCTTCAGGCAATCGGATTCGACTGGTGACGCTCGCACCGGAGACGCCGGGCGCGGTCGAGTTCATTCAACATCTCACCGCGCACAACGTCGTCTGCGCAATCGGCCACACCGCGGCCAACAGCGATCAGATCGCCGCTGCGGTTGAAGCCGGTGCGCGACTGTCGACGCACTTTGGCAACGGCGCCAAAGCGATGCTCCCCCGGCATCCGAACTTTCTCTGGGACCAACTCGCTGAACCGCGATTGCTGGCGAGCATCATACCCGATGGACATCATATCCCTGCCAGCGTCGCCAAGTGCGTGCTGCTCGCCAAAGGGCCGGAGCACACGGTCATCACTTGCGATTCCTCGGGCCTGGCTGGCTGTCCGCCGGGGATCTACGCCGCTGCCGGTGGAAAGTGCGAAGTGCTCGACGATGGCCGCATCGTGGTCGCCGGACAGCGTCAATACCTCGCTGGCTCCGGCGCGTTCACCGAAGAATGCGTGGCAGGCATGATGCAGTTGACGGGCATCGACCTCGCTGCCGCATGGCCCATGGCCCATAGCATCCCGAGTCGTCTGCTCGGGCTAAACGACCGCGAACTGCAAGTTGGCCATCCGGCAGATGTCGTGCAGTTTCAGTTGACGGACAAGCAGACGATCCAGATCGACACCGTGCTGCTCTGTGGAAACATCGTGTACGGCGATGGTCTCTGATCTGTGACCGTCACCGGCGAACACATTGTCTTCGCCGCTGACGACTCAGCGAGTTCCTGGGGGATTGCACAATCTGACGCGCTGCGTGGAACGGCGCCGCAGCGGTACGCTGAGCTCAACGGCACAGGGGACGAACATCCCCCGCTCGCAGGCGCCAGCTTGTCGCCCAATCACGCACGATGTCGACAATACACATACATGTACGCATGACACAGCGCCCCGAACGGGACCGCCAACAGGAAGCCGCCCGGCACGGTGTTGCCTATTTGCACGATCAGAAACACCAGCAGCCCGACTGCCAGTACCGTGCCAAGATTGTTGGAACTCAGTTTCCAGGCTTCCGCCAGCGAATCAATGGCCCCGAGATTGCGATCGACGAGTACGAATGGATACATCCCCAGCATCGCCCACACAAACACGCCGGGCACAATGAAGAACATCAATCCCGTCATCACCGCAGTCAGGTAGAGCAGCGTGGCCCATAACATCGAACGCAATCGCGGCGCGATATGCAGAATGCTCAACACATCGGGACGCTCACCGGAGACGAGATGAAAATAGAACTGAGCATGGCCCAACATCACAGCGGAGTACAGAATCACCACACCCAAAAAAAGCGTCGACATGAAGCCGAGAAACGCCAGCACCGGGAAGTCGTGGACGATCCACAACATGAGTAGCGGCGGCGTGAACACCACGACGCAGCCCATCAACATCACGAGCAGATCCACCAGCGACGCATAAACGCATAGCCCCAAATTTTTCGACAGCGTGCGTCCTGCACATTCAAAAATGCCGCGCATGTTGCGCGGAATGAGCGGGGGTTCCTCGGTCGGCTCGAGTGTCGCGCCGCAGAACTGACAACGTCGTGAATCACCGCCGCGCGGGCCACCACACTGCAGACAACGGTCAGGAAGGTCCGCATCGTCTGCGAATTCCCAGTCCGCGTCGTCGCTCGCTGCCGGCTGACTCTGTTCCGCCGTTACATGATCGGCGACCGCTGAACGGTGCAGTTCCGATGGCAACTCACCTCGCAACCGCGCTGCGGTTGACGCCGCAGTCGGTGCGGTCACCGATTCTCGATTCTCGTCACCAAAGTCTTCGAGGCCCCCTTCTGACTCGTAGGGAACCCAATTTGGTTCCCTACAGGCAGGACAGCGCACACTCTGCCCCGCACGCCGATCTGGCGTTCGCAGCAGCGTATCGCAAGCTTTGCAGTAGAACTCGATGGACACCGACGAAACATCTCCGACACGAACACCCCGAACGATACTGCATCGACCGACCGGAGGGAATCAGCGCTCCCGGCGATTACCCGGCGGCGGATACGACGGCTGGACATTGACCGTCCATCAGTCGCGCGTCTTCATCCTTCCCCCTTCATCCTTCCCCCAATCCTCGCCGCCAGGCATCACGCCGACGCTGGTAGGGTTGTGTACGAGCGGCATCTGTCCGCCGCCCCCTCGTCTCTCAATCCTGCCCGCTCAACCTTCAACGATCCACCTCTCACCTGTTACGATCCTCGCTCCCTTCGGTTCCCGAACCTTCACTACTCCCGCTGCGAGGCCAACGATGCTGTCTACGTTTGCACGATTTGGATCGTCCACTGGGACATGGCTGCTCGCCTTGGCTCTACTCGCAGGTTGTGGTGGCAAGCCCTCACCACCGCAGGAGGTGGAGTCGGCTCCTGTGCTGACGGCCGGCAACGAAGCCCCCTCTGCGGGGCAGCCTGCTTTGACCGAGAACGCGCCCTCCATACCGACCAGCATTCCGGGAGAACGGCGACCGCATCAACCGCTCGATCTGGCACATGTCGCCCCATCGGCCGAGGTCGTCATCCAATTGCACGTGAAACAACTCGTACAGGCCGACGCACTGCAATCCCTGGTCAATGGACCACTGCTGGAGCAACTCAATCCCGGCTTTGGAATTTCGCTCGACAAGGTCGATCGCATCACCCTGTTTGCCGAAGGATTGAAGGACCTCGATCAGGATGAGGTCGCCGCCGGTCCCGAAGGTTTAACCCCACTCCAACAAACCGCCGCCGTGCTGGTGCATGTCACGCGTGATCTGGATGCAGAGACACTCGCGACAGAAGGCGAACCCAAACAGCATGGTGATATCGATTATGTTGTCCGCCCGTCACAGCCCCCCATGGCCGCCTGCCTGCTTGGACCGCGAACGATGCTGATCGCCACGGAAGAGTATCTGCAAAAGGTGGTCACGCAGACCGAGTCGATCGATCCGGCGCCGTTCGCGTTCGTCAATGGGGCCGCTGAGGTCGCGATCGCGTTCGTCCCGACGAATCGCGATGTCTTCCGCACGGAAAAGACCGCACCAGAGAATCCCGAGGCGGTCGCTGTCGCGAACAGCATTAGCGAACATGCTCAGGCGGTCGGCGTCGAACTGCTGGTAACAGACGCCCTCAACCTCTCGGTACACTTCCGCTGCGACAATCAGGCAGCGGCCACCACGCTCGCTCAGCAACTCAGTTCCCTGACCGAAGGGTTGAAAAAGCAGGCCCAGCAGCAGCCCTTGGGGCCCGGCGCAGCGGTCGGCCTGGAAGCTCTGGAGAATCTGCAGGCAGCGGCAAACATGGATGTCGCCAGCCTGGGATCCAACATTAGTGCGGAATCAACGCAATCAGTCGTCGCCACGGTCGGCATGCTCGCTGGCTTTGCCATGGCCAGCATGTCCCCGGGTGGCATGGACCTAAGTGGCGATTTCAGCTTCGGTCCAAATCTGGATGAGATCCTGGCCCAGGCGGTACCAGCCAGTGCGATTGAAGGTCAACCCGAAGGGAGCACGCTGTCCGCTGCCGCACTCTGGTCGAACGATGCGTTTGGCCTGGATGACGACACTGTTTCCCCGCCAGACAACCTGGCTGTGAAACTCATCTTGCGGGGTGGTCAGGCGGCCAACATTGTCGCCATGGGTGGTTTGCAACTTGATCAGATGCTGGCGGGCGAGGTGACCCTCCGCCAGAACTTCGACATTCTGGCTGGAGACCAGTCCACCGGAAAGCTCGACTTCATCCGCAGCGCTGACTCCTTTCAAACTCATCCTGAAGATGGCGTCATCGCGACCGCCACGTTCCACCATCCGCAGCAAACGATCGAACAGATCAGTCAACTGAGCGGTCAGTTCCAAGTCCTCACCGCCGGTAAATCCAGCCCAGTCACCCGTACCACGGTGCAGCAGTTGATCGCCGACACGATGACCAATCCCGAGTATCAAGCAGCAGGCTTGACGGTCCAGCGTCGCAAGGACGAATTCTCCGAATCGGAATCGTTCCAGATTCAGGTTGGCCCCTCGGCGCTGCTGGGCGAACTGACGGCCCTGGACGCCAATGGCGAACCCTCGTTCGAAGTCTGGACCACTGGAACCATTGCCGCCGGTGGGGGGGCGACCTATCGGCTCGACAGTAGTGGGCAGATCGACGAAGCAACGCCAATCCGATTCGTCCTGCACTCCGATCTGCAGCCGGCGACCATCCGTTTCACCTGCACAGACCTTCCCGTCCCGGCCGAGGAATCTCCCCCGACTCCGGAACAACTGCGACTGGTTCACTTCGCGCCAAACGAAACTGCGCAAGAAGTTCCCGCCAACCTGTTGCTTGCGGCTCATTGCCAGTGGAGTCCCTTCGCAATGATTGATGCCGACGGCAACCAGATGCCGCGTCCATTGAACGTGAACCTGGAGATGACAGGGCCACTGGCGCGACAGGTCATTGCCTATGGCAAACTGCAAGTCGCGACT
>JAGQQB010000144.1 GCA_020426425.1 Planctomycetaceae bacterium
GCTGTTGGAACCGCTGCACATCAAGCACGTGAACCTTTTGGTCCTGCCAACTGGCCCAGCCGATGAGAGCCGTTTCCCAGGGGTTCTCCGGCGTCTGCCTGAGTTCCGAGGTCGATTCCAGTCGGGCCAGGGATTCCACATCTTCCACCAGCACCCCCCAACCGCCCTCAGGACCATCGACGATCAGCAATCGATGTTCTTCAACCTGCTGGTCTTGCGGCAGCAGTTCTCCAAGGCCAAGAACCGGCAGGAACTCGCCCCGTTCGTGACACAGACCGCGCAGCACAGGGTGGGTTCCAGGGACGGAAACCAGCCGCGGCTGCTGGAGCACCTGTCGCAGTCCATGGACCGGCAGCGCGAGCCGTGTCGTGCCATGACGGACGATGCAATGCGAGGCCAAATGTGATGTCGAGGCGGCAACCATGTGCGGAAAGGAGTCCTACTGCTGTGTTGTGCGAGGTGAATTCACCCGAGCTTCGATCTCTGACATCAGGCGCTCCAGGCGGCTTTTCTCGGGAGGAGCGGCCGGTTGTTCGGCCGCTGCACAGTCTTCGTCTGCGGTGCTGTCATCGACTGTCACGGCAACCTCATTGGTCGCTTCGACCGGCTGATCCAACAAGAAGTTGAGGTCGATGCAGGACGACGAGAGCGAGAGCGGGCTGTGCTCGGCAGAGGCGACGGGTTCATCGATCGTTGGTTCCGGCAGGGGCAGTTCGTCCATCCACGAATCGAACAGCGACTTGCGTGGCGGCGCGACGGCACTCTGTTCCAGTTTGCGTGTGATCTCCGCCAGCTGTTGCCAGTCGCCGGAGAAGAAGCGCTCCACATCTTCGCGCCAACGACGCACACTGCTGAGATTGAGTCCGACGCCGGGATCGAATCCGGTCGGTTCTTTGGGGGCTGACATGAGGGTGTCCTGGGGCTGTTCGCAACGTGGAGATGTCGACCAGGATGGAAACATCCAATTGATGGGACTGAGTCGTCGGTCGAGGATTGGGTCAGGGGACTCAATGCCCCACCGGGGAGTGATTCCAAACCGGGAGGACATCACCTGCGCGACGGGCAACGCGCGCAGGGATACCGAACGCTACGTCACATTTTGATGCCGCCCTGTGATTTTCCCCGAAAGGAACGCGCGAAGGCCGTGGGAGATCCGATCATGTCGCCACACAGGACAGCCAATAGCGCATCGTTGAGCTGGTCTCGCCACTGCGAACGGCATGAGCGACAGATGCGGTACAATCAATGCAAACAGCCTCTCCGGTGCTCGGAGAGGCTGAGGGCGATTCGAGTGTTTGTCGCTGTGGCTTATTTGAGCAAGCCAAACAGGTTCTTCAAGCTGCGTGACTGAGTCGTCATCTGCAGCGTTTCGTCGTCGATGGTTTCCGAGAACAAACCGGCTTCCCCTTCGGCAGGGGGAGCAGGTGCCTCATCGACGGGAAGTACTTGTGTCGGGACAGGAGTATAGTCCGATGCGGGAATCACGCCTTCAAACATGGCTGGCTCAGTGGGCACGACGGGCGACGAAACTTCTTCGACGGGAATCGGATTGCTGATCGGAGCCGGGTTTTGAATGCCGGTCGGGCAACAGCCACTTGGACAGCAGGTGGTGTCACAGCTGGTCGAACAAGTCATGGTGCGGACATTGCGGCCCCGCAACACCTTGCGACCATCCACCACATCGTAGCCACACAACCGCAGTCCCTGGGTCGCTTCACGACGGACACGGTAGTCAACATCGGCCAGAGCGGTCGTGAGTGCACAGACCACCGCCTGATTGCAGCAGCAGGACTCCTTGCGAACCTGGTCACCAATTTCGTCTGCCGCCTTGCTACGAACTCGCTCATCGCAGTCGTTCAAAGCGTAGATGAAGGCGGCCATGATCTCTGGATGGCACACGCAGCTGAAACGGTCGCCCAACATGTGAATCGCCCGGCGACGCCCCAGTGCGTATGGAGCAGTCTGCGACTGATAGATCAGCTCAGCGATGATCGCAGATTCATTGACACACGTCTTGCGATTGCGAGGCAGGAACGCGATGCGAGAACAGGGGACGGCACAGGCCGAAGCTGTGGGGCAGCAAGGGGCAGGGATCGCACAACCCGGCTCACAGGCCGTGTCGCACATGGTGGTGCAGCCAGAGTCGGTGCAGCAGGTCTCAGCACAGCAAGAGGATCCGGTCAGGCAGCAAGGAGCGGCGCACCCATGATCCACGCAGCGGCGTCGATGCCGACGTGGAACCACGCACCGATGATTGGTCACGCAACACGCGGAACCGGTGCAACCAGCGACACATTGAGGCGTCACTGGGCAGCAGGCGAGACCTGGAGCACAGCTATCACAGCAGACCGGCTTGGCACACGTCCGCTGATAGTTGTGCCGTGTGCGAACACACGGTTTCACGATGGTGGGGCGACAGCAGCGCGGCTTAAAGGTGGGAGCGCAGTCACAGCACTTGGCCTCAGCACAACGAGCCTTGCGCGAAAAGATGCTGGCCTGGGCATCGGTGCCCAGCAACGTCATGGCGACGAGAATGGCGAGTGTGTGTGCAACCTTCATGGCGACGTCTCCTGCTACTCTTGGCGATATCGAGTTCATCGAGTGCGGGCTCGAAGTGGTTGAACTCGCTTCAGGACCCAGTCGGGCCCCAGAACGAAACATGGGCGGAGCGACCGCTGCGCCGGTTTCGTCCATCGAAAGTATCGACCGCGGCCAAAACGCGCTTGAGGCGTTCGTCAAGCAGAATCTGCGGTCGCAAAGTCACTTTGCACAGGGAGATGACGCGACTGTAGGGGATGGATCAGTTGCAGTGCGGAAAGTCCGCCGCAAAGTCGATGCAGCCTTCCCAGACGGACGGCCACCAACAACCTGGGAAGCCTCGGTGGTGTTTTTCGGATGTAGCGAATGTACCGAGGACGAACACGGAAGACCGGCGATGATCGTCTGCTGGTTGCCTGTGGTGGGGATGAAAACTGAAGGCTGGTCAAGCCTCGATCCGATTCCGACGGCGCAAGCTCGAGAGCCTGATTGGACGCGAATTCAACTCCTCAACCACATAGTTTCGAGCCAGTCGTGCAGTCCCAGCGTCGGGAATCTCAGCCCTGGCCAAGCGAACAGACTGGTCGACCCGCCGGGAACCCGCTAGTTTCTCCTGCGGAGAGGTTGCGCCCGGACTCAGGGCGTCCGATTCGTCGTTCCCCGGCTGCCGGATTCACGATAAGTTCTGATGCTATGACGATTTCCGTTGAAGAGTACTTTGCCAGTCGAAAAGACGACCGCAAGAAGGAAACGCGGTATGTGAACGTCATCAACAAGGACAACTGCACGAGTTGTCAGTCTTGTGCAACGGTCTGCCCAGTTGATTGCATCTACGAAGTCCCCAGTCCGATCCCGGGACAGAGTTACCACCAGATCGATACGTCGCGCTGCATCGGTTGCCAGATGTGCTACCGCTCGCCAAACGACAGTACAGAGCACTACCAGTTGACGATCTGTCCCTGGAATGCGATCGATATGCTGCACAATCCAAATGTGAAACCGGACGACGAGTCAGTGCTGGCCCCCTACTGGAAAGGGGAAGCGACCGATCTGCCGTGGTCGAAGCTGGAAGAATACGGATATCAGCTGTTCCTGGATGGCGAAGTCTTTCTGCCAACTGGTCGCGAAGACCTGGTCAGCATCCTCGAATTCCTCGCGCAGCCACATTGGCTGTATGCGGAAGATGGAGCCACCATCGCGATTGCCGCCGAAGTCGAAGATCGTCGCGACGAACACAAGCGATGCTTCGCCGGTACGCCAGAAGGTCGCGAACTGCTCGATTGCATCTATCCCGACTGGCACCGCATCTTCATGGATTAACGTCCGATCTGCGAACGTGTGGCGCGTGCTCGATGGTCGTCGCGCGTTTGATGTGGCCGATGGCCGTGTGCTCAGCGTTGGTCGTTGCCGGACGAGGAGCACAACGCATCCAGTGCCATCTGGAGCACGAGTTCAATCGCTTGTTGCTGACGGGTCCAACGCAGGCTTTCCCCTGAGGCAGTTGTCCCGGCCAATTGATAGCGCAGAGTCCTCACGTCTTGGTCACCGACGGACGCCCGTTCCGCGAGGCCGATGTAGACGACGCCATCCAATGCTGGCGGGGCGTTGGGTCCCAAATGCCCGGTGATGGAGACCGCCAGATCGGCCTCGCTGGTGCGGTTCAGCACATGCCTGGCCATCGCCGCCGCCACTTCAGCGCTCACCACACCGATTGCGGGATCGGCCAGATCGGTGGAGGAGATGTCGAGCCAATGCTGCTTCGTCCCCTCTCGGTAGACAACCGCAGAACCGCACAGAGATTCAGAAATCCCCGGGATGGTGGAGAGCAGCGCGGGTAGCCAGCCAGCGGTGCAGCTTTCGGCGAACACAATCCGACGATTTCGGCGCTGCAATTCACTCGCCAACTCATGCGCCTTCTCCAGAAGCTGCGGCTTGATCAGCAGAGCAGAGGGCGCGGTGGCCACGTTTCATTCTCCCAACACTGAACACTGCAAGTTAACACGGCGCTTCGCAAGTTGAACAACCACCTCTACAGGCTGCCGAGCGATGACGAACAAAGAATCGCTGCAGAGGTTACCAGATGACAAATAGTCCTGAATTTGAGCGTTTTTCACGAAACCCCCGCGAAGGCTGAGATTTCAGGTCCACAATTTGCGGCAATGGGCGCTGGGGCAATGCGTCTCGCCCCAAACGTTATACACAGAGAATACAGGAAAGGGTAATACGATGTTCAAGTCTCTCACCGGTGGTCGGCATCCGCCGCCCACGCTTTTCGCTGAAGGATTTCAGGAATGCGTATTTCCCCACCCCCCTGGTTGCAAGACTTCACTGATGAAGTTTGCAGCTGTCTGCGTCAACTAGCCGACGCTGATCTCGGGTGCCACTTCCACTTGGTTGATGGGACCTGGGAAGTCTCACTCTTCTTCGCGGCCACTGAGTACGTGGGAGGAGAGTTGGACGGTCGGCGAACCTTCCCCACCTTCTGGGCTGATCTCAATCAATTGATGTCGGTGCTCGAAGTTGAGGAAATGTACTGGCAGGCGAATGCTGTCGATGAACAGGATGAGTTAGGGACTCACCTGGCCTTTAGGGGCAACTATCAACAGCATCAAGTCTGGCTGCGACTTCTCGCGGAGGCGCCTCACAGTTTGCCTTCCGGGCAACACATTGAAGCGTACCGCGGTGGCGAGGTTGAGAACTGGTGACGTTCCCGACCGCGTTCAAAGTCAGAGCAGTACGAACGCTCGAATCGAACAGGCCACCTGAACCAAAGGTTCCGGTGGCCTGTTCCATTGATCACGCTAGCCTCGGTCGCCGGCACAACCGGCATCAGCAGGGACTATTCGGTCACAATCTCTTCAGCGGCCGCGGTGGTGACAGGTGCAGCCCCGTCGGCAGGCTGCTCGGCGGAAACCTGCTGCACAGCCGATGACGTTGATTCAGCAATCTGTGGCATGGTCGCACGCAAGCGGGCGATCACTTCGTCTGTAATGTCGACCGCATCGTCGTAAGCGAAGACAACGGCATCGTTGCGGGTCATGACGGTGGCCAATCCCTTGTCGCGGGCGACTTCCGAAACGATGGGCTTGGTGCTTTCTCGGAAATCACTGACGATCTGTTGACGGTGCTGCGTCAGCATGGCACCAGCCTGATTGCGCATCTTGTTCAGGTTGACCTGGACGGTCTGCTGCGTGAGCAGAAACTTCTTGGCGTCTTCCTCGGAGGGAGTTTCCCCCAGCCCAGCGCGAATCTGCTTGAGCTCCTGCGCGGCTTTCTGTTGGGCCGCGTTGAGCTGCTGCTGCAGTGCTCCGGCCTGGGACTGGAACGAGTTGACGATTTCCACGTCCTTACCGAGTTCGTGGGCGACACGATCAAGGTCGATCACGGCGACACCTCCCTGGGAGCCACCGGCGACGAACGACCATGCCAGACCTGCACCAAAGGCCGCAACGAGCGCGGCACCCAACATCAGATTGCTTTTCTTCACGACATGCTCCTCAAGGCGGGAGGGACCACCGCAGCGATGGCGGCGGCCAAACTGGGAGGGAAGTGACTGCGCGCACGACGGAGAACTCCGGCATAACGACTCAGTCGAGTTGACCTCGCCAACGTATGTCAGCCGTGAAGTGAGCGTAAAGAGCAACCACGACAGATTCAGGCGCGACTGCATCCGGAAGTGGACCAGCGGCAAGTTCTGCCGTCAGCCCCACCAGTCAGTCGATGTTCCCGCCCCAATCCAATGCTGGCGCCAGCATGGCTTTCACACACGAAAACGGGGCTCCGAGTTGCCCCGAAGCCCCGTGCGAGCGATCAGCCTGATACCCGCAAGCTTATTCGCCGTAGAACTTTGTCAACTCTTCACCAGTCAGTGGCTCGGCGATGGAGTCGCTGGAGAGCCGGGCGCGGAACCGCAGGTTGGCTCCAGTCGTCGCAGAGACACGCACCTGGAAGACCGCTGACTGGTTTGGTCCCAGATCGGCCAGCGTGCGGAACATGACCAGGCCGTTTTCGGCGATGTGTTCCGCCGGTCCCTGGGCCGACACGAAGGTCATCCCGGGGGCGAGTTCGCAGGCGAGACCAATGTTGCTCGCAGCAGCGGACCCTTCGTTCTTCACCTTGATTTCGTAGACCGCTTCGGTGCCGACTTCGACAGGATCGTCGAGATCCCGAACTTCAATGGCCAGCGATGAGGTCCCTTCGACCGCCGTCTTCAGTTGAGCATCGCTGACGCTCCCCTGTTCGGACGTTGCCCGGACAAAGTGTGTAAACTCTCCGATCTTGTCGGCGCTCAGCGTCACATGAATCTCAGCGGTCTTTCCCTGATCCAGCCGACCGACGAACCAGTTCAGAATGCGGGTCGATTCATCGTACTGTGCCCCTCGGTCCGCCTTAACGAAGCTGAAGCCTTCGGGTACTTTGTGCATCACGCGGACGTTGTCCGTGGGAGCGGCTCCATCGTTGAGCACCTTGAGTGTAAAGGTCCCCTGTCGGCCCACATACCGCAAGCCAGGGCCATCGATCCCAGCGAGGACTTGCGGTGCGATGACCTGAACCTCGCGAGAGATCGTTTCGACCAGACTGCCATCGGCACGCGCTTGCACCTGAATGATCTGCTTGCCACCAGCACTGGCCGCCAGGGCCAGACGAACGGGCCGACGTTCACCTGGGTTGAGCGATCCCAGTTCCATCAACAGTCGCTTGCCGCGGGCATGTTCGAGACCATCTGGAATGAGGGCTTCGATCTGCACGTTGGTGGCGATGCCAGTGCCGGGATTGGTCACAATCACGGTATGGGAAGCCGGTTCACCAACAAGGACTTCAGAAAGTCCTTCAATGTCCAGTTTGAGCAATGGTTCGGCAACGGCGAACGAGTGTGACGCTGCGCCGGTGAATCGTACTTCCGCCCGGGTTTCAATCTGGCCCCGCTGCTGCGGAATCATGGTGACGTCGAAGACGTGCGATTCGCCCGGAGAAATGCTGGCAAAGTTCCAGGTCAACGAATCAGCAGTTGCCTCAGGCTGACCCGAGGCGCCCGCCAACCGCACATTGGCAGGGAAGTAAGCCTGCACTTGGACGTTGCGACTTGTCGATTTCCCAGCATTCTTCACGACCAATTGGCACTGGCATTCCTGGCCAACGTTGATCTCCGACTTCTTCACCCACTCGACGGTCAGCGAGGGGGTCTGCGGTCCGGTGTTTGAGGTTTCCTGTACGGCCGACGACGAGGTCGCGGAGATGGGCACGATGCCCGTTCCCGACTCTGACATCCGACCGACGGCCGGTTCAACTTCTGGATCGATATTACGCGAAGAAGCCGGCCGGCTTGGCGTGGCTGCGAACGGATCAGGACTTGGCGTGGCCCCGAACGGATCAGGACTTGCGTCGGTCGAAATGGGATCGGTCAGACTGCCTCCGGCGACCGGCCGGACTGCAAAGGGATTGTCGCTCGCTGGAAACTCTCCCGCGACTTGTTGAATCTCAGACGCGAATGGATTGTTCGCTGGGGCATCGACTGGGGTCGCCTGATCCTGTGCGGGGAGAATGTCCGCCAAAGTCTTGCGACCAGGAGCCTGCGCAGATTTCGTTTCAAATACGGCGGGAGTTACGCCAAATGGGCGCTCCGTCATGGCCGTCGACGGAGTTGATGCCGCCTCAGCCGTTGCTGGTGGAGTTGCCGTTGATTGAGTCGCTGGCGCCTGAGGAGCAGAACCAAACAGCTCCGAAAAATTCCTGGTTCCCTGTTCGTCCGCTGTCGGGGCTTCGGCAGAGGTAGTGCTGCGAACAAACCGACTCGGTGCGGTGGTTTCCGCAGACTCGGTCGTTTGATTGTTCGATCCACCCGCGCTGAAGAACATTGTCCGCGCTGCGGGCTTGCGGACTTCGAACGGGTTGGCCGCGTCCTGGGCACTGACTTCCAGAAAGGTCAGTCCTGCGAATCCACACATCGCAAGAATCCAGACACTGCGTCGCATGATCGTCTCCTTGACAGCTGCTCGTCAGAGCCGGGTGGGAACGCGCGTTCCTTCCCGTGCCAGAATGGCATGACTCTGCTCTCTCAATCGACGCCGCCTTTGCTGCGCGTTAAGCCAATTGT
>JAGQQB010000145.1 GCA_020426425.1 Planctomycetaceae bacterium
GCCCACGCTGGAAATGCATCGCGGTGACACAATCACGCCCGGCTCATCAGTTCGACCGAACTGTAGTGGCGTAGGCTGGGATGTGCAAAGTCAACTCGGTGATCGCTTCCAGGTTGTCTCTGCAGAACGTTTGACCAAACCCAGCACTCGTCGACCAGCGTGCAATGCTGGGATACGCCTGAGCGGCTAGCCCAGCCTCCATCACTTTCTGATCAGCAGTCATGCCCCCCAGAGAGCAACGTGATTGCGGGCTTCCTGAAGACGCTCTCAACTCGCGTTGCTGCTACGGCTGCAGAGCTGAGATTGGAATGATGGCCAATTCGGCGCTGTTGAGGTTGCCGCGTCGACCGCCGTTGTTGGAGTACCCCACGTACAAGTGCCCGGCGTGTTCGACGGCACAAGGATACGCCAAGCTGAGGTTTTCCGCCGACTCTCCGGGATGCCCAGCATGGCTTGAGCGTCGAATCACGAACAGTCTGGAAAAGAGGTTCTCGCCAGGGCGTGTGAGAGCAATCGTCAGGGGGGAGCGTTTGCCGCCATTGCTGTGTGCCGTGGTGCAGATCAGGTATCGTTGCCCCGTGCTGAGTGTGCCCGCAGCTGGCTTGGATGTCGCCATGGGCAGGTTGCTGACCTGGGATGCCGACCACGTACGCCCCAGGTTCTCGCTCACGGCCAGCAGTGCTGTCGCTTCGCCACCATACCTGGCGATGTTGAATACGCGTTTCCCATCGACCCAGATCGCAGACTCCCCCCACATCCGGTTGATCCCTTGGGCTGTGGGGATCTCCACGTAGTCCCACTGCGTGAAGTCGTCGCCATGGCTGATGGCAACGGCCGCCGGAAACACCTGAGCGTTGGAATACGGTCCACCGGAAAAGCCCGGCATGATCCAATTTCCATCGTCCATGCGGATCGGCTGATTCATGGGCCAGAACCCATCGCCGATGATGACGCCATGCCGGACCCACTGGCCGGTCGTTTCGTCGAGCGAGTACGCGCGTGTGTGAATCTGCTCCATCTTGTTGTAGTAGGCTCCGTGAAATGCCCAGAGCCTGCCGTTGTGCGACAGAAACACTCCGTGGCTGACGGCGAGATTCGTGGCCTCATCGCCCGCGTCAATCACCTGGAGCTCACTCCAGGTCCGTCCATGATTGCGACTGACGCGGTACTGTGCTTCCTCGGTGACAGTATTTTCCGCCCCTTTGTTGTGACCGAATGAGGCATAGAGTTGGCCCTGATGCCAGCCGAGTCCAACGCCATGCAAAAACGTATAGCCATCACTCTTCCGATCCCACCGCTTGATGACCTGAAATGAGACGTTCCGCAGTTCGGGGATCTCATCTGCGATTGGTAGCGGCTGTGTCGCGTCCCACAAAGCACGGGGCGTTGGCTCGTCCCCGCAGATCGATGTGCATGGCACCATCAATAGCAGCAGGGTGAGGAATCGTTGTCGTTGCATGTGTCCGGGGCCGATCCTTATTGAGAGCGTTTGCTGAGAGACGCTCCGATTTGAACACGCTGACGTCGGTTTGGAAAGTGTGTCGGACAACACGGTGCCGCTGGGGGTGTTGGCGGCGATTGCCCGGCACGCTCCGCATCAGCAAATGCGTGGGAGCAGTGCTCCGGTTGGTTCGTCGACCGGTTGTTCCGATCCGAACAGACGTCGAATGGCGACGGGGGTCAGTCGTTTTTCGGTGGCCCTGCCAATGATGCTCGCCGCTGCGAACCGGGAGTCTGCACGTAAGGCGGCGATCGCGGCATCTGCCTTGTCTGCACTGACCGCCGCCGCGAGCGTCCCTTCGCAGGCAATTTGCAGCGGATCCAAGCCCAAGAGTTCACATGCCCCCCGCACATCGTCTGTGACAGGGATCTGAGACTCTTCCAGGACGAACGATACGTCGCTGGCGGCGGCCCACTCATGCAGCACCGCGGAAATACCGCCGCGGGTCGCATCGCGAATTGTTCGCACGTGTGTGCCGGCGGAAGCTCGCAGCAGTTCCACCGCTGGAAACAGCGGAGCGGCGTCCGTCTGGGGTGGGGGATCGAAGCCAAACTCTTCCCGGGCGCACAACACCGCGACTCCGTGCCGACCGATGGGCCCGGAAACTAGCAGCGCATCGCCCGGCTGAATTGCGGTCGGTCCGCTCGGCACAGGATCGATCAATTCGCCGATGCCAGTGGTGTTTAGAAAGAGGCCATCGGCGGCGCCTGCGGGAACGACCTTGGTATCTCCAGCGACCACGAGGACATCACATTCCCGCGCTGCCCAGGCAACTCGATCGAGTACGGCATCGAGCACTGCCAGTGGCAGTCCCTCTTCGAGGATCATCGACAGCGTGATCCACCGGGGCCTGGCACCGGAGACGGCGAGATCGTTCACCGTTCCATGTACTGACAGGGACCCGATGTCGCCGCCGGGGAAGAACAATGGTGAGACGACGAAGCTGTCCGTCGTCACGGCCAACCGCTGCTGCTCGGTGGTGACTGAGGCTGCATCACGCCAGTCGATTGGGGCACCACCACCAAGCCGCGGCAGGATGTGCCCGGCGAGTAGTTGCCGCGACAACCGTGCTCCTTCGCCGTGCGCAAGGACGACGCGATCGGCAGTCGCGTCGATGCGGACAGGACAGTTCAGGCTCCAGGTGGGACGCGTCAATGTTTCACTCCAGTACGATCTTCCGGCTGCGCGCCGGCTTCGGTCCCCACTGTCCCGTGTGCTTCTGCTGTCCCCGGTCGATAGCGGAAGTAGGCGGCGCACGCTCCTTCGGACGACACCATCGGTGCTCCGAGCGGCGTGGTTGGTGTGCATGCTGTGCCAAACTGCGGACATTCTGGCGGCTTCATCCGCCCGGCGAGCACCTTCGCCGCCGGGCATTCGTCGATGTGGGTGTCGCTACCGGACGTACGGGACGCGGTGATCTGGTATCGGTGTCGTGCATCGTAGTGCTGATACTTTGGACGCAGACGCAGTCCTCCAGCGGGAATGACGCCAAACCCGCGCCAGGCGACATCGGCCACTTCGTAGACCTGATTGACAATCCCCTGTGCTGCGGTATTTCCGCCAGGGCGGACACTGCGCGCATAGTGATTCGTTACCGTGGCGGTCCCAGCTTCGAGTTGACGGATGCAGTCTCGAATCCCTTCGAGCAGATCGACCGGTTCGAAGCCGGTGACGACGATCGGCACACCGAATCGTGACGCCAGTTCGTGATACTCCTCAAAGCCCGTGACCGTGCAGACATGCCCCGCAGCGAGAAATCCCTGCACTCGATTCTCCGGCGCGGCAAGCACCGCTTCCATGGCAGGCAGCACACGGACATGCGCGTCGAGCAGTGAGAAGTTGTCGGTCCCCGCTTCCGCCGCCTGCAATACGGCCAGAGCCGTTGCTGGTGTGGTGGTCTCGAAGCCGACAGCGAAGAAGACCACTTCCCGATCTGGCTGCGCTTGTGCGATTCGAACCGCATCAACCGGTGAGTACACAGGCCGAACATCGGCGCCGCGCGCCCTTGCCTCCAGCAGCGAACCGTTGTGACCGGGAACCCGCAGCATGTCACCGAAACTCGCCAGGATTATTCCTGGCCGTGACGCGAGCACGCATGCCTGATCGATGTCTTCGGCGGGCGTCACGCAGACAGGGCAGCCGGGACCGTGGATCAACTCGACCGCCCCACCCAGAGACTCTTCAATGCCGTAGCGCAGCAACCCATGCGTTTGGCCACCGCAAACCTCCATCAACACCCAGGGCCGTGTGGCCAGCCGACGAATCTCCTCGACCAAACGTTGAGCGGCCTGCGGATCACGGAATTCGTCAACGTACTTCATGTTGGTTGGCTGCCTTTAGAATCGCCTTCGAGGTGAGTGTTCAGTCTGTGTTCAATACGACATCCGAATCCAATCAGAAATCAGCAGGACCAAGACAACCGACTGCGTGGGCCCGTGCGAACGTCTTCACCCATGGCGACTTGAACCTCCGAATCTCGCTCTGGTTTCAACATGCGTGCTTCAGATTTCGTTGCTGACCAGATTTCATTACTGACCTGGCGACAATTGTGAGAGTGTTTTCGTGCCTCAGGCGTCGTTGGAGAGTTCATCCAACAACCCGAGTTGCTGCAGTTCCGCAAGACTCTTCTCCGCCTCGTCACGATCAACTCGGCTGATGGCGATTCCCGCATGGACGATCACATAGTCCCCCACTTTGGCGTCGGGGACGCAGGCCATCTGACAGGTCCGCCGGACTCCGGCAAACTCGACCTCCGCTGCGGCAAACAATGGATCATGACTCACCCAGTGGACAACCTGTCCCGGCACTCCCAAGCACATCAGTGGTACCTCGTTCGCTTGTCGTGTTGATTGAGTCGGGCGGATGCGATCACAAGTTGCCCCGCCGCCAACCCGCCATCGTTCGGGGGAATCTGTCCCGGCAGGCCCACTGAGACGTTGCGATCCACGAGTTGTTCGTTGATCAATTCCGTCAAGACTTGATTCTGAAAGCAGCCCCCCTGCAGCACAACAGGAAGTCGCTCAAACCGGTCAACGACGCGTCCAACTACCATAGCGACCGCTCGATGAAACTGCATCGCCATCTGCCCCACTGGTGTTCCACATTCGATCTCGTCCGCAACATGTGCCACCAGCGGGCGCCAATCCAAATGTGGAAGTCCGCCCTTGTCGTCGATGGAAATCTCGTAGTGTTCCCTCACGGACCGATCGCACACCGCTTCGAGCAGCATCGCTGGTTGCCCCTGATACGACGCGTCTGGCAGACGCAGAATTAGTGAGGCAATCCCATCGAACAGACGGCCCATACTCGTCGTCGATTGCCCCGCGCCACGCTGCAGCAGGGGAAGCATGCTGGTCAGTCGTGGCTGATCAATGCTGCCTGATAGCAGCCGCTGGGCCGCTTCCTGCCCACAGGTCTCCGCCAGCAACGCGAACGCGATTCGCCACGGTTCGCGTATCGCTCGCTCACCTCCCAGCAGAAGGAATGGACGGAGTGAACCGACTCGCTGAAAGTCGGTGCTCGTCGTCCGCAGGAATTCGCCTCCCCAAATGGTTCCATCGGCCCCCAGCCCAGTGCCATCAAACGCGACTCCAAGTACTTCTCGGTCGAGCCAACCATGCTCCAGCATTCCGGTGGCGATGTGTGCGTGATGATGTTGTACCGCCATCGTCGGGATACCCGTGTTGACAGCCCAGCGAGTCGTGAAGTAGTCCGGGTGCAGATCGTGAACAATGAGCTGCGGCTGGAGACCATAGAGACGCTGCAGCGCCGCGGTTTGTTCGACGTATCGCTCGCGCGCAGCCGTTGTCTCAAGATCGCCAACGTGCGGTCCCAGGACACACTGCTGGCCATTGGAGAACGCGATTGCTGCCTTCTGGTGTCCGCCCACTGCGAGGATCTGCTGCGCGCACTCGAGACGCAACGTCATGGGGGCAAGGCCGCGCGCTGCCCGGAGGGTGACCGTTCGAGCAGCAATTCGCCGCACGACGCTGTCATCGATCGGTCGTTCGATGCTCCGATTGTGATCGAGAATCAACTCGGCGACAGAGCCAAGTTCCCCCGCGGCGCTGGCACTGTCGTACTCCAGCGGATGCCCATCGATATTCCCGCTCGTCACGACGAGCGGTCGGTCGGCCGCTTGCAGGAGCATGGCGTGCAGCGGCGATGTCGGGCGCATGACGCCGAGTTGATTCAGCCCCGGCGCAATCGACGCCGAGATTCCGGGCAGGCACGACTTGTCAAGCAGCGTAATCGGACCGGCAAAGCCATCGAGCACCGCTCGCTCGTCCGAACTGATGCACGTCAGTTGATCGTGGTGGACCATCACCGCCAACGGTTTCGCAGGTCGCTGCTTCTGCCGTCGCAGACGCTCCACGGCAGAATCATCAGTTGCATCGCAAACGAGCTGAAAGCCGCCGATCCCTTTGAGCGCGACGATGCCGCCAGACCGTAACACTCTTGCCGCTGTACGAGTCGCCAAGTCATCGGGCCACGAGTCAGTTGCTTCTGCGGCGGCGCGGTTGGTCGCTGCTTTCTCCACTGCAGGACTTAGCGAGACGATCTGCAATTGGGGACCGCAGGCCCGGCAAGCGTTCGTTTGGGCATGAAATCGGCGATCGCACGGTGCCTCGTACTCGGTGCCACACTCTGAGCACAAGTCAAACTCGCCCATCGCCGTTTGGTCGCGCTCGTACGGCATCGACCGGAGAATCGAATAGCGGGGTCCACAATTCGTGCAACTGGTGAAAGCGTAACCAGCGCGCCGATCTTCTGAGTCAGCAATTTCCGCGAGGCACTCCGTGCAGGTCACCAGATCCAGGGGAACCCTCGTCGCAAGTTGACTGCTCGAATTGCTCGGGACGATCGTGAAGTCATGCAAGCCGGTCGCTTCGGCTGGGTGGCATACGATCTGCTCGACCACCGCTCCAGCAGGGAACGAGTCCGGCAGGCGCGTCTTGAACAACAGCAGTTGAGCCGCCGCCCCTTCGACATGAATCGTGACCCCCGCGCCATCGTTAGCGACACGTCCACGCAGATCCAGTTCCCTGGCCAACCGGGCGATGGCCGGTCGCACGCCAATGCCCTGCACTCGACCGCGTAACAGATAGCACGCAGCGCTGTCCGATTCAGGTGTGAGCGACGAGGCGGTCAATGAGGCGGTATTTCTTGCATGGATGATTGTCCGGCCAAGAGCTGCTCACGCATGGCGTCCAGATAATCGCACCACTGGGCAATCCCTGCTCCGGTCAGTGAACAGAGACTGAAAATCGCCAGTTCTGGCTGGATCTGTCGTGCATCGTCACTGGCTGCTTCGACCGAGAACGGGACATGCGGCAGCAGGTCGAGCTTACTGATGACCAGGGCCTGACTGGTGCGGAACATTTTCGGATACTTGCCGGGCTTATCGTCCCCTTCCGTGGTGCTCAGCAGCGCCACACGCACATGCTCGGCGAGATCGTGTGACGCCGGACAGACCAGATTGCCGATGTTCTCGATGAACAGGAACTGGTAGTCGTCCGCTGGCAATTGGCCAAGTCCCTGCTGAATGAGTGAAAGCTCCAGGTGACATGCCCCGCCGGTCGTCAATTGGACCACTGGAGTGAATGGGCGCAGGCGATCGGCATCACGCTCTGTGGCGATATCTCCGACCAGCACGGCCAAGCGGCGTGATGTGCCCCAATGCTTCGCGGTCGCCTCCAGCAGGCTCGTTTTGCCGGCGCCCGGCGACGAGACGATGTTGACGACGAGTGTTCCTCGCGCTGCGAACGCGGCTCGCTGCTCTGCGGCGCGGCGTTTCTTTTCCGCCTGCAAGTCCTGGTTGACCGCAATGGTCTTCTCGATAGGGGACGTCATATGTTTACCTCGGCCTGCTGCGGCATTCGCACGGTGATGTTCTTGAGCCGGAATTCATCGCCACTGATGACCTGCACGGAGTTCGACCGACAGTGGTCACAGACGAAGCGGCAGGAATCGGCGGACCACTCAGAGCCACACTCGCGGCATCGGCAGCCCAGGGGAACAGTGTGGATCACCAGTTCCAGGTCCGGCCGCAGCTGCGAATTGGCGTTTGCATCTTGCTCTGCGGCCACGAGCAATTCGAACGCCTCGCGGACGAGCAGCGGCTCGACACCACTGAGCGGTCCGATTTCCACTTCGACGCGGGTGACCACATCGGCGCCATGTTCAATCCGCAACTGCTCAACCTGAGTCAGCAGCGAGCGGACTAGCGACTGCTCGTGCATTGATGTCCTTCCACATGGTGAGCGCGACTTCTGGCACCACGGCCTGCAGGGGCGCCGAGGGCGATTGACCGGGGGAGAAGTCCCGACCGGTCACGCCATACACAATCAGCCGCTGCGGCAGGCAGCCCAGAGTCGCCGCCAGATCCAAAACCGCCGGCAGTCCAATCTGATGGGTGCCCCCGACGCGCAAACGTTGCAGCTCTGGCAGGATCTTCGAGCGGTCGTCCGCTGTCAGATCTGACTCGTAGCGATGCATTGTTCCCGGCGGCTCTTGACTGGATATCGCATCGCACAGATACACATCGTCGACACCTTCCAGCCAGTGCAGCAGATCAATCGGGGTCCCGGCGTGACGAACATCAATGTCGTCATGGTCTGCCGCCCACTCCCGCAGGACGTCGGCAACAGCCCAACCGAGCTGATCATCGCCATGGGAACTTCCCAGACCGACACACAGCAATCGTGGCCGAGCGATATGGTGATCACGGTGAGCAGACATCTTCGTCACCGCTCGATCGTCAGCTTGAGGAAATGTGTTGAACAGCTGATGCACGGATCGTAGCAGCGAATCAACCGTTCGCAGTCGAGGGCTGTCTGCTCATCATCAGCATGCATCACGCGCGGCAACCAGTTCCGCAGGTCCGCTTCGATTTGCCGTTGGTTCTGCGAGGTCGGGGGGACAATTTTGGCGAACGTCACGCGACCAGCATCATCGATTGCGTACCGATGGTAGATCAAGCCGCGCGGCGCCTCGGTCGCAGCACAGCCTTCACCGGCACGGTATTCATAACTCGCACGCGGAGGGTGAAATGGTTGATAGTCACGCAGAATCTCCAATGCTTCGGCATATGCGTGAACAAGTTCTACACCGCGGGCAATGATCGAC
>JAGQQB010000146.1 GCA_020426425.1 Planctomycetaceae bacterium
AGCGTCTGCACCAGGACGAAGGCAAGCCCCATGCACTGTGTGGACCATCCCCACCCGAACCGCCGCCACGCTGTCCATGCCCCGGACTGGCTCATCCGACCACCTGTTGCTGTGTATTGGCTTCGGACGAAGCTGACGCATGCTCGGTAAGCGTGTTGCCCGTTGTCGTCGCTTGCGGTTCCCCGCGCAGGAGGTACGGCACCAGCATCAGGAATCCGGCTGAGATCGCCATATCGGCGACATTGAAGATCCCCGATCGCACAGATCCGATGCCGATGTTGAAGTAATCGATCACGTATCCGTAGGACGCGCGGTCGATCAGGTTCCCCATGCCGCCAGCCACCACCAGGGTGAGCGCCACAAAGGTCCAGCGTTCCACGCGACGCGGGGAGAGGAGAAAGGTTGAGACTCCCAACAGCAGTGCGGCATTGGCCACGGTCAAAATCCAGAAGCGAGCGGATTCACTCAATCCGGCGAATAGGCTCAAGAACGCTCCATGGTTTTCCGCATACTGGATGCGGAAGGTGTCCCCCAGGAAGCTTTGCGTCGGCTGTCCCTTCCATTCACGCACCGCGTACACCTTGGACCACTGATCGACGGCGACAACGACGAACACAATCATCACGAACCAGATCAGCCGTTCGCGAACGCACATGTGATGCCCGGAGGAGCAAGAGGAATCAGAGGTTGATGACTGCTCAGCGTTCACGAATTACTCCCTGCCCAGTGAATTGACATCCTTGTACACATACGTCCCGCCATTGTCCCGCGCGAGTTGATCGAGGTAGTTTCCGCTGGCGGCACTGCTCCCATTGGGAGACCGCGTCCCTTTGCCGAACTCGATGCAATGGATCCTGGTTCCGCCGCCATTGCGCCGCCGAATCTCATCCATCTCCCGGGCCGACAGCGCCGACTCCGCCGCGCCATCGGTCAGCAGGAAGATGACGTCGGCCTTGAATTCGAGTGCCTTCTTCAGTGCCAGAAAGTGACCGGTCCCGCCGTCGGGGACAACGCTCCGCAACTGATCACTGACCAGTCGCCGCTGTGCGTCGGTGCCGTGAAACATCGAGAACAGACTGTTACGGGGAATCAGAACGGTTGGCTGCTCGTTGTAGAATACGATCTGAAACTGCTGCGACTCATCGAGCTGTTGCAGACTCGCGAGCAAGTCAGTCTTTGCCGCGCGGAGTCGACCGTCGTCCTGCATGCTGGCCGACCGGTCGATGACGTACACGAATGCCCGTCCAACATCGCTCACGCCGAGGAACGACGTGCGCTGTCCCGTCGCCTGCGTGTTTGTACCGGTTCCGGTGGTGGCTGGTGTGGCACGGGGACGTGCCTGAATCACTTGTGAGAACTGCGTGGCATCAAACGTCGGGGGAGCGGCGGCTCCAATGACCGGCGGCGTATTTTGCAGCGGTTTAGGCAACGTCAGCGGGACTGGAGGTTGATTCGGAATGGGTGGTGTGACGACCTCCGTTGGCGGGACGGGAGTCGGATCGGATTCGTGAGTTGCTTCGGTCGGCGGCGTGGTCGGAGGGGAATCGTCCTTCGAGCGAATTCCGACAACGCGGAACTCGGCGCCTTCCTCTCCAGAGAAATCTCCACGACATCCTGGTGACTGCGAGAGCCCGACAAATGCCGTTCCGAGGAGTCCATGCAGCAACACCGAAAGTACCCAGCTGGGGAGCATTACGCGGCGGAGTGTCAGTTGCAGCCACTGGCCGAGCGCACGCGGCTCCCGACGCTGCCGGTCAGGGCGCGCAACTCCAGAGAATTCAGGGCTGGGCGGAGAGTTCTGCATCGAATCGATTCAATCGGAACGATACCAGAACACCGAAATCGAGGCAGCACGAATTCTCTCACCACCGGCGAAGTTGGACCAAAGGTTTCGTGTCCCAAACGACGATCTTGACACGGAACGATCGATCCACGATTGTTCCGCTCCCTCTTCGGAGGGGCAAACCTTCCGCACATGTTCGCCAGAGGACCAACCCATCGCGTGAGCCACGGACACCCAAGGGTGCATGCTTGACATGACCCGTCCGCCGCTCTTTTCGCAGCATCTCCTGCCTGCGCAACCCGCGGAAGGTTTATTTGCACAACTCGCCTGCCGCGTTCGACTGGTTCGAACGCGGCAGTGTTGATTGCAGGACGCACGTGTTGAGCAGCGGGAACGTGCGCGTGGGACTCTTTCGGGGAGACGACGCTGGGGCAGCTTGTGCTGCGCTGCCGAGACGGACTCAGTGTCGCTCGACTCTCCAAGTCAGGTTGAGTTCAATCGGATCGACGGAGCTGCACCGGCGGAAGCTTTCCACAGAAGGGACTCGGCACGATTCAGTGAATCGTGCCACACTGCCGCAGGGCGAACATACGCTGGGATGGCCGCTGCGGAAGATGCACCGACGCGATTGATGGGCCGCTGATGCTACATGGCCTTGGGCAGCAGCCCGAAGTGCTGGCAGCCGGCGAGGACGCCGCTCGTGGCATGTTCTGGAGGTAGGTACAGGCGATCGTGCCAACCATGCGCTGCGTGGATGGCCTGCACCTGATCTGCCAGGGCGCGTGACGCATTGCCGACCAGTACGCTGCGACAGCCCGATGTGAGGACGGCGAGATCATTGCCAGAATCCCCTGCGAACACGAGTTGTTGCAGCGGGGTGGCGGTGTACTCGGCCCACCAGTGCAATGCGTGGGCTTTGGATACGCCGCGCGGCAGCAGATCGATCAGGCCATCTCCATTGAAAGGATCGACACTGTGAATGAGAGAATAGGGAGCCTTCTGTTTCGCCAGCAACTGCTCGATCTCTTCGGTAATGTCCCGCAGTCGTCCGGCCTCGACATAGAAGCTGAGCTTGAACTCTCCCTGCTTCTCATCCTCCTGTAGACGCAGTCCAGAGATTCCCCGGAGCAGCAACTGCAGCTGTTGCGTGGTCGTCGCGCCCGTGATGCTTCGCAGATGCGCCGCATATTCCGGAACGAGTGTGGGAGCTGTTCCGTCACAGCGATACAGTGTTGTGCCGACATCACTCACGATCCAATTGGGGCGCGGCAATGGATGCAGCCGCCGCACGTGCTCGATCGACTCCAGATGCCGACCGGTGACGTAGACCAGCAGGACCTCGTGTGTGCGGAGTCGTTCCGTCAGTTCGATCAGGTCCGCCTGTTGGCGCGATTCGCCGTCGAGTGGAATCAGTGTCCCATCGAGGTCGGTCGCGAGAACTCCAGTCATGGGATCAACTCCGGTCGAGCCACAACAACTGGTACCCTTCCAGGACAATTGGGTCCGAGGTTGAGTACGTCTTCTGACTGATCACATCTTCAAAGAACCGACCCAGTCCCGTTGTCCGCAGCTGATTGCCCGACAGGCTTTGCGGTTCCTCGGAGAAGTTCGCAACCACGATCATCCGGTTCCCATTCTTGATACGGACAAATGCCAGGATGTGTGGATTGGCGATCTGCACAAGGTCCATCTTTTGACCAGCCAAGGCAGGGTGAGTCTTCCGCAGTTCAATCAGCCGCTGTAGCGAGGTAAAGATTCGTGTGCGAATTGAGCAGTCTGCCGTCTGCAGACACTCGTTGAGTTCCTCCAGATACTCCCATTTCATTTTCGGTCGGTGAATCCAGCGCGTGTCGCCCGCTTTGGCTGGATCTTTGACGAAGTCGTAATCGTTGAGTTGGCCCCACTCCTCGCCCAGATACAGCAAGGGGATGCCGCCAATACTGAGCGTCACTCCATACAGCAGCAGAATGCGTCGAATGGCATTCTCGATGAGCTGCGGATCCTCATGTTCGATGGCATGTTCGAGTCCGGCGAGCGATGCCATGGTTCCACTGATCCGCATGTCGCCGGTGCTGGTGTTGTGCTGGAACGGGACGCCTCGGGCGAAGGATTCGGGGTACTGACCCGTATAGAAGGCGTTCAAGAACTGGCGATGATCGAACGCATTGATCCCAATTGCCGCCGCGTCGGCATCGTCAAACGTCCAGCCGATGTCATCGTGGCAGCGCAGGTAGTTCACCCACGCCGTATTCTCCGGTAGTGAATGGCGATGGCTCAGTGAGCGTGTGAGCAATCGCACTTCCCGCGTGGCGAGCGACTCCCACAGCAAGGCCATCAAGGTGGGGTTGTAGGAGAGCTGGCACTCCTGTTCGCTGACGTATTTCACGACATCATCGGGATGCACGATCGCTTCGGACTTAAACAGCAGTCCCGGCGCGGCGATGCGAACCAGGAGATTGTATGCCTGAATGATCGTGTGTGCTTCGGGCAAGTTCTCACAACTCGTCCCCAGCTGCTTCCAGATGAACGCCACCGCATCGAGTCGCAGGATGTCGACGCCGGTGTTGGCGATGAACAACATCTCTTCCAGCATCGCACGGAAGACGGCGGGGTTGCGGTAATTCAGATCCCACTGAAAGCTGTTGAACGTGGTCCAGACCCACTTCTCCATGCCGTCGTGCCAGGTGAAGTTACCGCGCCGTACGGTGGGGAAAATCTCCCGCAGTGTCCGCTCGTATCGGTCGGGCATCGTGCGGTCGGGGAAGATGTAGTAATACTGCTGAAACTCAGCATCGCCCGCTTGCGCCCGTTGGGCCCATTCATGGTCGTCGGCGGTGTGATTGAAGACGAAGTCGAGAACCAGTGTGATCCCCGCTTCCCGCAGTGCTTGGGCAAGGAGTTGCAAATCGTCAATCGTTCCCAGACGGGGATCGACAGACCGGTAATTGCTGATCGCGTACCCGCCGTCGTTGTCGCCGGGGCGCACGGCGAACAATGGCATCAGGTGCAGGTACGTCAGCCCGAGTTGCTTGAAGTAGTCGATCGACGCTCGCAGGTTGCCGAGATTCTCGCTGAACAGGTCGACATACAGTGCGCCGCCGACCATGGTCTGTGACTGATACCACAAAGGGTCGTGGCTGCGCTGTTCGTCCACCGCATGCAGTGGTTCAGGTCGGGCGTGCGCCGCTCGGGCCGCGCTCAGCAGGATCTGTTCGAGATGAAAGAAGAAGTCGTAGCGATGGCCGTACAATGCAAACAGACGTTCGAACAGTTCCAACCAGTGTTGGGTGAGTCGGTGTTCGAAATGATGCCGTAACTCAGTCGATGTTCCTAACTCAGTCCACAACGCTTCCAGCCGAGGTCGTAACCGTCGCAGGGACAGTTCCGCCTCGAACGTGAGATCGTAGGTGGTCGCGGGATCACTCGCTGGCATCATTCGGGATCACAATGTGATCGAGAAACTGGTAATACTCGATTCCCTCCAGGACTCCACGGGCATGCTTCCCTGCTGCGAAGTAGATTCGTGGTTCGTCCCGCAGCGATTCGAGTTCTTCGCTATGGTTGCCGACCACTACCCCCAGCGTGCGACCTTGCAACATGCCAGCATCGTTACCGGAATCGCCGATCACCAGCACATGCTCGGGCGGAAATCCCCACTTCCAGAGCACATGGCGGATCGACAAGTCGCTGCCGCCGCGGACTGGAATCACATCGAGGTACATATCCAGGGAAAGTATTACCTTGGCACGTAAACCAGCCGCACGCAGCAGTTTTTTGATCTCTGGGAGCGAAGGGGCCTTTTTCGTGTCGATCTCGTAACTGATTTTGAAGTCCGACTGATGTTCCGGCTTCTGCAGGAAGAATCCCGGCTGATCGTTGAGGAGTTCGCGAATTTCCTTGGGCTTCCAGGCGTAACCGATTTGACGTTGCCAACTGAGGTCCGGTTCCAGTCCCTCGCCGTAGTGCAGCAGGGTGCCGGCATCGGTATCGATGAGGTCCGGCTTGGGGAGCCCAAGTTCTTCAATCAGTTCCATCGCGCTGTCCAAACGGCGGCCAGTTGCGATGCCAAAGCCAACATTCTCATTTGCGCGGAGCAATTCGACGAATTCTCGCAACGCCTCGGGGTCACCGGTGAGCGTGTTGTCGAGATCAGTAATGATCAGTCGATCGAAGCTGGGAATGCGTCTTACCTTCGCTGGGTCCGCCAGCACCGGCCGAACCGCATGTTCCAGGATGTCGGTCAAATCACGCAGATACCGTTCCACGTGGCGTCCCCAGGTGTAGTGCTTCTGGACCCCCTCCAGCCCCTGCGCGGACCAGACTTCCCATTGTTCCGGTTCGGTCAACAGGCGGAGCATGGCGCACTCCATGGTCTCCGGCTTGAAGGGGTCGATCAGCAATCCGTTCTGGCAATTCGCAATGATGTCGCGTGGTCCGCCATCGTTGGTCGCGACCACAGGCAGGCCACTCGCTGCTGCTTCCAGCAGCGTCAGCCCGAATGGCTCCGTCATGGCGGGATTGATGAACAGCCCCCGCCGCTGCCGCGTCAGTCGATACAAATCCGGAACATCGCTGGGAGCGTGCGTTTTCGGATAGGCCACTTTGCCATACAGGTCATACTTGTCGATCAGCAGCAAGATGTTCTGCACCACCTTCCGCTGCGACTTCGCCAGGTCCTGCAGGTCATCGCGCGTCCCGAGCACGAGCAGTAGATTGGCCCGCGCCTGCAGTTCTTCACTCTCGCCGTACACCCTCACTAGGGCTTCCAGATTCTTTCGATCATCGGGCCGGGCCATCGTGAAAATGAGCGGCAATTCCGGGCGTTGCAGAAACCGATCGACTGCGTCGGCAACAGGTGGTCTTGGCCATTGCGAAGGCGGCGGCGAAAACCGTGACAGATCGACACCCGGTGGGATCACCTCCATCCGCGTCGGATCGTAATGATCGTAGTTCGCATACTGGTCAGTCACTTCCTGATTCGTGCTGGTCACCACCATAACGGCGGTTTCGAGCGCGACCTCTTCCGCTTCGAACCGGGTGAGGAATCGATACTTCTGTTCGAGATCATCCTGGTCCGCGTCCGGCGAATCATGGGCCTGCAATCGTTCTTGCTTGACCCGGCCCAGCGAGTGCCCGGTGAAGACATAGGGAATATGCAGGAGTCGTGCGAGTTGTGCGCCAGCCAATCCGGCATCGGCATAGTGACCATGAATGATGTCGGGCAATCCATGCCGACGGAAGTGAGCGAGCGCCTGATCAACGAACAGGTGAATGTATGGCCATAGGGCTTCCTTCTTAAGATACCGTTTCGGTCCGAATGGAATGCGGACCAGCCGAGCCTTGTCGGAAATTCGCTCCTCCAACTGGGCGTATTGCGGATCGACGCGCGCATCAATGACCTGCCGCGTCATCAATGTGACCTGAGCCACTTCGGGTCGTTGCGCCAGTTCACGGGCCAGTTCCAGTACGTACGTCACCTGACCACCGGTATCAGGATCGCGTCCCAGTTCGGGCTCTTCGGCGCGAATTAGTCCGTGCAGACTGATCAGGACAACATGCAATGGTTGCGAGACGACAGACGACTCCATGAGACGACAAAACCTCCAATGCTCAGTCGGCAATGCCGACAACGCAAAACGGCAATTGAGGGTTCACCAGCGGTGTTGCCTCAACCACAGCCTGAGCGCCACCGAGCACCAAATGGGCCAAGTGTGACTGTGGTCACCGCGAAACTGACATCGCGTCCACCGCGACGTTCGAGAGTTCATGACACCGGTCACCTTACGGCATCAACGGCACGCTGAAAAGGGACCGCTCGGAATCGAGGGGGGGAACGCAGCGCGCCGGCCGGTCGATCCCTCTCAACGATCTGCGCCAGGGGGCGTCAGTCGAAGGGGCGGGGACAACCACCTTCTGGCAGAAGCACCTCTTGCGGAACGATTCAAAGATTCTGGATGAACTCTTCCAACGGGGACGTTAAGCTGTGCGTAGTGTGGCTTCAGGACAGTTGGGTGGATCCCCCAGCTGAACGGGTTTCGAAGGAAGCATCGCATGACGCACGACTTTCACGTCAGACCAAGTCGTCAATCCGGTTCCGTACTCGCTGCGACCATCGTTCTCAGTGTGGGAACGGTGGGAGGCGCTATTTTTACGGGCGTTGCGACCCAGGATGCGGAGAGCGTGATGTATTGCGTGGGAGGGGGAGTCGCGGCCATCTTCACGCTGCTGTGGTTCTCCACCAGCAGGGCCGGAGGCTATGTCTCGGAACAATTGGGCTATTTGCTCGCCCGGCACCAGCAGGACTCACTCGACTACCACCCCGAGCAGAAACGCCCCAAGTCGACGGACTATGGAACGCATCGCCCCCCTACGGTTGAAGAAGTGCGGGAACTCAAAGAGAACACGAATACTTGGGTGCCGGCGCAACAATCCGCGCGCAGAGAGCGTCGCGGACGTTGAATGTCGCTGCGCGACCGTTGAAGGTCGAACGTCGAACGTTGAGGGGCCTGCGGCCCGTTGAGAGTCGCTGCGCGACCGTTGAGGCGTTGAGCGTTGAAGGTCGAAGGTTGAACGTTGCCCCTTCCTCGATCCTCCGTTCTCGATCCTCCGTTCCCCTGAGTCCTGAATCCCGACTCCTGAATCCTCCCCCGATCCCTGATCCCTGATCCCTGAGACCTGATCCCTGAGACCTCTTCCCATTGCTCCCGTCCGTGGTACAATCACCTGCAGGTGTTCGCACCTGTCCCGCCTGATTCACGGAGTCG
>JAGQQB010000147.1 GCA_020426425.1 Planctomycetaceae bacterium
TCTTTCGACTCCCTTTGAGTGATGTCGACGATGAAGGTGTTGATGCCTGTGACATGAAGTGAAAACCGATTCCAGAAGTGCAGTGTTACTGGGAACAAATCTCCCAACGAGGTTCCCAACATGCCCTGGCCATCACAGCAGACTATACGCGGAGGCGACTCAACATGAAAACTCAGCGACAGAATTGCGGCGGATTGGTGCATTCGATGAATGCTGGCACATTCGGCCAGTCGCTGGCAAAGTACTCAGGCAATCGCCTCCTGGAAGCGTCGGGTACGACCACCATCATTCAGATGCACGTTGTTCGGCGGGGCTGACTGCACTTTTTACAACTTGGGTGTGCAAAGTTTGTGTGTGGTGAGATTGGTTGCGAGTGGGAAATGTGATTGGGGTTCTTGCCTGCCCAGGGATTTCGGCGGATAATGCCGTTAGACAGAGGAGGTATGCGCCCCATGCGAGAGCAGAAGCTGCAGGAACTGCAGGAGTTTGTGAATTCCAATCTTGGCTGGTGGATTGGCGCAGTTGTTGCGTGCTTCATTGCCAGTCTCCTGATCCTCAAAGTGCGTAACTGGTATCACGGTGGTGCTGGTCATGCGGACTCCGAAACTGAAATCCTGACACGGATGCGAGAAATGCACCGGGAGGGTCAGATTTCGGACGACGAATACCGATCCATCAAGGGTCAGTTCACTTTGGAAAGAGACTGACAATCCCATCCACTTCGGTCACCGTTTCTTCTGGTCTCCCAACCAGGCTCCGAAACAGTGCTCACTGAAGTCGGTCGTTGCGACGTCACTTCTGCATCGGCCCACCACCCTGAGATTGCCTACTTCGTTTCGTGGTTCACGATGATCCCCCTACGTACACGTCCGGATGCCGAACAAGGAGGCGGCAACGGATCAGGCCGAAGGTCGATACATCTCGATCAACAGCACTGAAGGATTCTGCATGTCCTCCAAGGAATTCAATCCCTCCCGCAAAGGCTCGAGCAAGAAGAACGCCAATTGTTCCTTCTGTGGCAAGAGCTATCGCGATGTTGGTCCGCTCGTTGAGGGGCCCGGAGATGTCTACATCTGTAGCGAGTGCATCGACCTGTGCCAGTCGATTCTCGATCAGGATCGTCGTCGTCGTGGTGAAGGCCGAACTCTGTTCAGCAAGATCCCCACACCGCGCGAAATCGTGGCGCATCTGGATCAATATGTGATTGGTCAGATGGACGCCAAGAAGACCATGGCCGTCGCCGTCCACAATCACTACAAGCGACTCACCTTGACCGAGCAGGGGGACAGTGATGTGGACATTGAGAAGTCCAACATCCTGTTCATTGGCCCGACCGGGAGCGGTAAGACGCTGCTGGCCCGCACCATCGCCAAGTTCATTCACGTCCCCTTCGCGATTGGTGACGCGACCACGCTGACCGAAGCGGGGTACGTTGGTGAAGACGTCGAGAACCTGTTGCTGAAACTGCTGCATGCTTCCGACTTCGATATCGAAGGAGCTCAGCGCGGCATCATCTTCATCGATGAGATCGACAAGATTGGCAAGACGAGCCAGAACGTCTCCATCACTCGGGACGTCTCGGGCGAAGGGGTGCAGCAATCGCTGCTGAAGATGCTGGAAGGGACCGTTGCCAACGTGCCGCCGCAGGGTGGTCGCAAGCATCCCGAGCAGCAGTACATTCAGGTCGACACGCAGAACATCCTGTTCATCTGCGGCGGGACGTTCGTCGGGCTGGAAGACATCATCGCCAAGCGACTGGGTCGCAAGATGATCGGGTTTGGCAACGATCCGCGTCGCGAAGAGGAACAACGTCGGACTCTGCTCGCCCAGGCAACGGTGGAAGACGTGCTCGAATTTGGCCTGATCCCCGAACTGCTCGGTCGACTGCCTGTGCTCACCACGCTGGCCACGTTGACCGAAGATGAGCTGGTGCATGTCCTGACTGAGCCAAAGAACTCGCTCATCAAGCAGTATGAGAAGCTGTTTGAAATGGAAGGGGCGCACCTGGAGTTCACCGAAGCCGCCCTCCGGGAAGTCGCGAGGATTTCCCGAGCACGCGATACCGGAGCCCGTGGACTGCGGAGCGTCGTCGAGAAGGTGATGTTCGACATCATGTACGAACTTCCCGATCAGGAACGGGGCGGCACCTATGTGATCACTCCTGAAGTGGTCCGGGGTGAACACCAGTTGTTCAAGAACGATGGTTCCGCCGCCGCCTAACGAATCGTAGCGGGCCGAGAACTTAGCACTCGAAGCCGCTTGTTGATCTCAGGATCAGCGAGCGGCTTTCTTGTTGGCAATTCCAGCGACGATCTGTTCGCACACGGTTTCTCGATCCAGGGATGGGGACTGCACCATCCGGTGGGTCGGCGAACAAGCGAACATTACGCTGTTGCCCTCAATCAACAACACCGTTTCGTTCTGTCACGCAAGCTGTTCTGTTATGCAACGGCGTTGTTTTTTACCCATCTTGCGGAGGCGTCATCGTCGCGAAATCTCCACAGGATTGCGTTGCGTTTTTGATCGGTGTTGTTGCTCTGTGTTCGCCGTGTTGCCGATTCAAAACGAACCAGCAGGGTTCGAAGAATTCTCTTCTCCGGAGGCAAGGAAATCCGACCTCAATGGTGTGCATGCTCTACTTAATGAGTAGTTCCAAGTGCTCCTGCGAGTTGCAACTGCATCGTCGACAATAAGGGGCCTGATGTCTGTTTTAGTGGTGAGGGGTGAGAGCTTCACTACGAAAGGCGCTTCAGTGCTAAGGAGTCGTGCGGAACGCGAAGTGAGAGCCCGTGTCCACGGGAGTCCCGAACAATGATCGGGACGTCAGTTGTCCCTGGGGTACAACCAGTCGCGACCATACCTTGGTCGAATCGTACCCCGCACCAGAGAGGTCGGAATACCCATGAAACGCTTGATGCTGGCAGTCGCACTGCTCACCCTGTTTGGAAGTCAAGGATTCGCTGCGAACGATTCCCAGAAGTTCACGCTCACCGTCGCGCCGACGTTGACCATCACCGCACCAGCGGACGTGCCTAAGACGCACGACACCACAGATGCGAATCAAGCTTTCGATCCGCAGAACTGGGCGGTCACCTGCAATAACGGCGCTGGGGCCACCGTTGCATTCTCAATCACCACGTTCTCGAACGGCAGCGCCGTCCGCGATTCGTCGTTGACTGTCTCGGTAGCTTCGAGCGATCAGGCGACGGCGAACTGGCAAGTCACCACAGTCGGTGCCCAGTCCACGGACAACGTCAACAGCGTTAACACGGCGACCGTGAATGCTGACTCCGATGGTCCTGGAAATGCAACCTTCACAGTCAACGTGACGTTCATCGACAGCGATTACTCGGTTCTGCCGGCAGGCGACTATGTCGCCACGGTGACCGGAACGCTGACGGCGAAGTAGCCTGCGACAGAAGTTGCCAGCGTTTGCCAGGGCCTCCCATCGTGTGCTCGAAACGATCGTGCCCCGCAAGGTCACGATCGTTTCGGCGCGTTCGGGATGCAGGAGGACCGACCGCGTCGATGTTGCGAAATATCGACATACGAGTATCCCCGGCGGGCCTGTCACAACCGCTGTTACGCATCACGATGTTGATTCTGTCGTCGGATCCGCCCTTTCCACGCGTCCAAGTGCTCAGCAAACTTTTTGGCTGGACTCAACCTTCAGATCACCACGATCCAACGAGCCGTCCGCAGGTGTGTCGTGAACTTGTGACGTTGTCGTCAGCTGGGGTTGGCGACGCCAACATCCGCAATTCTCCGAGACGACTCAAAGTTCCCACACCTCCGTATTTGCGCGGCGGTTGGAATCATGGGAGGCTTGGTTGGTGTGGGATGACCGCTAAGAGACTTCCGGTTAGGTAAAAGCTAGGATCGGAATGCAAACCTGGTTTCCTTGCTGCCGATACAACGAGGAGGATGCCGTTTCCGGCAATCCTTGGTGTACTGGTATTGCGCGGGCCAGGAGACCAGTGGCGTGTAGGAAGTTTCAACGGCGAAGGATTCTGCCGGTGAGCAAGGCAAGTCTCACTCGATGCATGATCGCGCTGGCGAGCGTGTTGTTGCTGGGAGTCGTGGACGTCTCCGCACAACAGGCGAGTCAGGAGTACTTGATGCATGTCCCTCCTCGGCTCGTTGGGAGGGTGGACATCGTTGCTCCCAATCCCAATGTCCCACCCATGACGCATGATGGGACTGATAATCCACAAGTCTTTCCACCACAGTTCTGGGATGTCGGCTGCAACAACGCCGACGGCGCGGAAGTGACCTTCTATGCCACTCGTCCGTTTCGCAAGAGCGGTGGCGGGCAACCCGTCGAGCGGGATGCACAGCTGGATTTGCGAATCGTATCCGCTGATCCCACCGCAAATTGGCTGGTGACGAACCCAACCGCCGTTGTGGATGGCCAGGGCGGGGGAGGTCGTCAGTCAACAGTGACTGCAGAGTCGACCGCGCCAGGGAATGCGACTTTTCATCTGACAGTGTCGTTCCTCGGCGGGAATTTCGTGGATCTCCCCATGGGAGACTATACGTTTACCGTGTTTGGAGTCATCACGGCAAAGTAGCTGGATAGTACGCCGGGCACTCGTGTGCCATCGGTTCAACGGATTGAGCGAGGCGAACGCCTTCATGGCAGGACATTGGACGCACTGGCATGCGGCCCACCGGCTCTTTGTAGCCGCGTGTCTCGTTTGTTGCTGCGCCGGTTGCAAGAGCGTTTTCATCGGCTCGGCACAGCATCCACGCTCGCTTGAAGAACTGTACTTTGAAGCCCAGGCGGCTCGTGGCGCGTACCCTGAGAACTCAGGTGCGGTCGCGACCCCAGGGGCCGCCCTGCTCCCTGGCCAGACTTATGATTACGGTCTGCCACCGTTACCGGATCAGCCGGTTGACTATTCGCCAGCGTACTTATCGCCGGGGCATGTACCGAACTATTCGACGAGCAGCCACACGCCCAGTGTCAGGAGGCCAGCTTCACCCACTGTGCAACAGGCGTCGCATCTGTCCGGGGCCTCGACGGGCGGAGTGCGGCGTGTCAGCGCCACCAACGGTCCAGGCGGTCCGCTGGTGTCGGAGATCTTCGAAGACACTGATGTTCGACAGGCAGTCCAAGCGTTGGCAGTGCAGGCCGGTGTTTCAGTCATCATGGACGATCGTGTCGGCGGCGTGACAACCGCGTACATTGAAAATGAGCCATTCGAGTTTGCACTGCGCAAGTTGCTACTGCCCTTGGGGTTGATCTACCGCTATCGCGACGGGCAGTACCTCATCGGATCGACTGATCCGACAACGGCCATGTTTCCGCTGCTGGCGGAAACACGCGAGTTTCGGCCGCTGCACTTGGCGCCGCAGGAACTGCTCCCCCTGTTGCCCGAGCGACTGCAGCAGTATGTCCGCGTCGTGGAGAAACGGAACTTGATGATCGTCGAAGCACCTCCCGACGTGACCGAGACGATCCTGCAGCAACTGCAACAGGCCGATGAGCCAGTCCCTCAGGTGGTACTCGAGGCCATCGTCTGCGTCTTTCAACCCGATGAAAAGTTTCAATTCAACATCAATGGAGGGCATTCGCTGGTCTTGAACGGCCAGGAAGTCCTCAATCTTGGACTCACCGGACTTGCCATGACCGGCAACGGCAGCCCCATTGGAGTGAGCAATGCCTTTAGTGACTTTGCTGTCACATCGACATTCTTGCGGCTGCTCGCTCAAGAGGGATACGTCACCATTCGCGCCGCTCCCCGGGTAATGGCCAAGGATGGCGAGAAGGCAACAATCAGCATTTCGCGCGAGACGTTCTTCAGCACACAGCCCCTGAACGCGGACATTGTGTTCACTCAGAACATTAAGCAGGTGGATGCCGGGATCACCCTCGACATTGTGCCGGTGATCCGCGGGGACAATGTGACCGTCACCATCGAAAAGGCTGAGGTGAGCGAGAACATCACCCAATCCGATGTAAACGAAGATCTCACCAGTCCCTTCCCGCTGATCAATCGTCGGCAGGTGGCGACCACCGTGCATGTCAAAGATGGCGAGACCATTGTTATCGGTGGTCTGACGCAGCGGCAGACGATCGACCGCATCAGCCAGATTCCCGTGCTCTGCAACATTCCCGGACTGGGAAAGCTGTTCCAGCGGATCGAAAAAGAAGATGCTGAGGCCGAAGTCGCGATTTTTATCTCCCCCAAGATCATTCGTAGCCCACACTGTCCACAGGAGACGCTCCCTGCACCGCAGCGACTACAGCAGCCGCAGATGTTTCCGCAAGGCAACATCCCTCCCCAGCAACCACAACTGCCCGTGCCGACGCTGCCATCCGAATCGTCGCTCCCGCAGCCCGGAGTGATCCCCGCACAGCCACAGGTGATCCCACAGCAGCCAATGTCTGGTGGAACCGCCCCCACCGTGCAGCCGGTGCAGCCGCAGCCATCAACGTCCTCCATTCAGCCATCGCCTGCAGCGGAAAAGCCTTCGATGCCCGCACCGTTCACAGGACAAGACGCCAATACGAACTGGAAGCCCCGCGACGGAAACGATGGACAAAAGAAACCCGGCAGCACTCCCACATCGCAGCGTCCCGGCCTCAATGTGATCGTGGAAAGCCCCCAGTTTGAAACACTTCCTGCAGGCACTATTCCATGACGAAATCCTTTCAGAGGGCACTGCACTCAAACCGGTCGGTCGAGCGAGCGACACAGAACGGGGTCGTTGCTCGCATCTGCGCTCCGTCATTGGTCGCCGCGCAGATTGAGCGTCACGGATTGTGTTGGCATGCGGTTCCGCGCGCGGCGTCTGCGGCGATGCTCCCGCTGATCTGCACGATCACGTTGATCTGCGCCGCACACGATACGGCCCAGGCACAATCGATCCGGAGCCTGGAACTGGAGGAAGCGAAGCCAGCGTTTCAGGTAGAGCCGGTCGTCCAGCGACTCACGGGGCGGCGTGGACAGCAACTGCCATTTGAGTTTGAACTTACCTCGCTCGTCCGCTCGACCAACGTTGAAGTCCGCGCCGTCGCGATGATGCAAGAAGAAAGCGGAGCCATTCTGCCGGACGACCAAAGCCCGCCTCCAACGGCGATCCGACTCCTCTCTCCACCCCGGATGACACTTGCGGAAGATGCTTCAGAAACGATCCGTGGGACGATCCAGATTCCACCGACGAACTCCCCGTTCCACCTCTTCGGCATTCTGGTGACCGACTTCGGGACGAAACTACCAGATGCCAATCGACAGCCGACAACCGACGGGGCTGAGCTTAAGGTCGAGTTTGTGACCCGGTACCTGCTCAGAATTGAGATTGATGTCGATGGAGTGCGTCCGACCGACATCAGTAAACTCGTGCTGGAATCTGCCGAACTCAGAGACTTGCAGGGCTACCCTCAGTTGTCGTTGCTCGTCACCAACCCAACCGAGGCCCCGTTTGAATTCGAGATTGAATGCGAACTGCACAGTCCCGTGGCTCCGGCGGATCAGCGGTCGTTCCAACTTGGCATGCCAGTGCGTGCCGCACTCGCTCCACCTGAGAAGTATGTCGCCCGCATTCTGCCTGGTGCGAAGATTCGAATGCAGGAAATCGTCCCCTTTGCCTTGTTCCCAGGTCCATACAAACTGGAAACCAAGCTGGTTGCCCAGCGTCGCAAGTGGCACGCCGTGGAGTTCGATCTGAACGCTGCCGAACGTGGCTACCCTGGACAAGAGGCCATGGTTCGCCAACTGGGACCGGGCTTAAGCGCCGCACCAGTCCAGATGGAACTCTCACTGCAGTCGGGAGGCGCGCGGTTTGTCTCCACGACTCTCGCCAACAACAGTGCCGAGCCTGTCACATTCACGCTCGAACCACGCGACCTCGCCGGACACCCGGCTGACTGGTTCACGGTTCGTCCTGCTTCAATTGAACTGCAACCAGGCAGCAGTCGCAAAGTCCTGGTGAGCGCGAGCAGCGGACGCACACTTGACGGCGACCTGTACGGTCAACTGATTGTCAACGCCCAGTCTGAATCTGGGACAATTCAACAGACTACTCCGCTGGATGTCCTGCTCGTCTCTCGGCAAACCGGCGAACCCAAACTTGAGGTTGGCTCGCTCGCCTGGGGCGACGTAGACGGGAGCGCGGCTGTGATACTGCCTGTAACCAACTCCGGCAACCGGCACGCTCAACTCGAAGCCCGCATGTCACTCATCAACAACGAGACCGGCCGAAAGTTCGATTTCGCCGCTGGCCACGGCAAGTGGTTACTACCAGCCGCAAGCCGAGACCTCATCTTCCCAGTAACGCAACGGCTTCCCCCAGGTGGGTACGAACTCAAGATCCAGATGCGCGCCGCCGTAGATGCCCCGGTGATGCAACTCAAGACCGCCGTGGAGATCGGCGAGTGAGTCAGCCACGTTCCAACGCCGCGCCCGCCGTGTCAACAACACGCAGAGCCCCTGCCTCAAGCAGCAGGTGCTGATCTGCAAGTTGTTCTGCTTCGTGCCGGGAATGCGTCACGTGTAAGGTCGTTG
>JAGQQB010000148.1 GCA_020426425.1 Planctomycetaceae bacterium
CTCTTCCGGGTACAGCGTGATCGTGTCGGCGATGATGATCACCTGCGGATCACACGTACGGCGGATGTCGAGACCGAGTGAGCCAGCCCCGCGCGTGACGACCAGACGGATGTAGCCATCGGTGAGGTTGTTTGCGGCCACAGTGCGTTCGACGGCGGCGGTCATCTCCTCGGGTGAGATGGGAATCGTCAGCCGAATCGCCTTCGCGCTTTCGTACAACCGGTCGATGTGTTCCTTGAGCATGAACACCCGGGTGTTGTAGATCCGAATCCCTTCGAAGATGCCGTCGCCATACAGCAGTCCATGGTCGTACACACTGACAACGGCCTGCTCTTTGGGGACGAGGGCACCGTTGAGATAGATCTGCTGCGACATGAGGAACTCGAAACCGGTCAGGTAGGTGGGGGCAAACGCAGAATGCACATCGCACCGGGTGATCTCAATACGGCGCTGATGGACAGTCGCGCACCGCCAATGGCTTGCCGCTGGACCCCGCTTCCCTCCTGCAGGTTCAGGCCGCTTCTTCCAACTCCTGGATGCGGCCCTCGGTCAGTCGGACAATCCGCTGGGACTGCTGCGCGATGTAATCGTCGTGCGTGACCATGATGATAGTCAGCCCTTCATCCTCGTTCAACGAGCACAACAGGTCGAGGATTTCGCCACCAGTGTGGGAATCGAGGTTGCCCGTCGGTTCGTCGGCGAGCAGGACTTCCGGCTGATTCATCAGCGCCCTGGCAATCGCCGCCCGCTGCATTTCCCCGCCGGAGAGTTCCGAGGGTCGGTGATGCAACCGATGCCCCAGTCCGACGCGATCGAGGATTTCCTGCGCCTGCTCCAGAAAGGCGTTCTTCTTGCCCCAGTACGAGAACACGCCATGCCGAATCATCAGCGGAGCGAGCACGTTCTCCACCAGCGTCAGTTCCGGCAACAGGTGATAGAACTGAAACACAAAGCCAAACACGTTGTTGCGGAGATCGTCGCGAACTCGGGCAGGCAAGTTGTCGATCCGGTCTCCATTCAGACGGACCTCGCCCATGTCCGGAGCGTCGAGCAGTCCCAGCAAGTGCATTAACGTGCTCTTGCCGGAGCCGGATTGACCGACGATGGAGATGAATTCCCCTGCGGCGACCGAGACATCGACCCCGCGCAAAACGGGAATTCGATGCGCCCCTTTGAGGTACGCTTTGTCGATCGCCACAGCGCTCAGATGTGTCTTGGATTGGGGCATGCGAAGTGTATGCATCGGAACGCCGAAACTGAGGAACTCGAACGAGACGAAACGGGTTGATGCGGCTGCATCATTCGTAACGCAACGACTTCACGGGATGCAGCGATGCTGCGCGCCACGCCGGGAGAATGCTGGCCAACACCGCAATCAATACCGCACCCAGACTGACCCAGGCGACCATTGACGGATAAACCACGGTGGGGATTTCCTGGAAGTAGTAGATCGTTTCATCGAAGACTTTCCGCCCCGTGACCGTCGACAGCGCGGTTTCGATTTCGTTGATGTACGCCACGAACACCAGGCCGAGAGTGACCCCGGCACCAGCTCCGACGATACCGAGCGCGAGTCCGTACGACAGGAAGATCGACATGATTCCTTCCGAGGTCGCCCCGAGGGCCTTCAGAATCCCGATGTCGCGGGTCTTCTCGACGACCACCATGTAGAAGATTGCCAGAATCCCGAAGCCAGCCACGGCGATGATCAGGAACAGCAGCACGTTGAGAATCGCCGATTCAACTTCGACCGCTTCCAACAACGGACCTTGCTTTTGTTCCCAGGTGCGGACCGAGAAGTAGGCTGCTGGCAGCTCTTCACGCAGTCGACGTACCACCTCTGGCGCATCTTTGTAGTCCTTCAGCTTGATCTGAAGCGTGGTGATCTCGCCATCTTTCCAGTTCAGATTCTGGTGTGGATTTGTCGGATCAGGACCGGTGATCATGCCCCGGGCATATTGCAGTTCTTCCAGATTACAGAACACCAGATTGGAGTCGTATTCGCTCATACCGCTCTTGAAAATGTCGACCACGGTCGCCTTAAAGCGGGCGGGTTCAGGAATGCCAGTCTTGATCGTGGTCAGGTTGATGTCCTGGCCCGGCTGGACCATGTACATCATGTGCGTGCCGCCGGTTTCGCGGTCCTTGTATGGGAAGCTGACCAGCCCCGCTCCAAGAAAGACCCGAGCGGCCATCGGTGCGGCAGGATCGGACGGGGTCCGTTGTGTCGTCGAGGGTCCGAAAGGATCAACGATTGTGTCTTCCGCTTCAGCCGTGGAGTCTGCCGAACTTCCAACGGCAGGTTGCAGGAACGAGTCGAATTGTGCGTCACCAGCGGGCGCTTCCGCCGCGACTGGTGTCACGCCACTCCCTGCATTTTGCGGGCGGAATTCATGCTCCACCCGCTGCTGAAACTGTTGAAATTCGATCATTTCTCGCCGCAACTGCAGATCTTCGGGTGTGAGATCCCAGGTCAACGGATCGTTGATCGCCCGCAGGGGGCCGCGAATTAGTTTGCCATCGTCGAACAGGTCTTGCCGGGTGAGCATGTACTGCGCCAGCGGACTGACCCGGTTCTTGCTTTCCGGCACAATCCCGATGAGCGTGACCGGTCGATGAATCGTCTGACCCGCCCAGTCAAAACTCATCATTCCATAGATTTCGACGGTTGGTGTCATCACGTCGATGTAGTCGCCCGCGATGCGGTTCACTTCGGCCATCAGCGCGACGGGGTCGTGCGTCCCGTCGGTGCTGGTCGTTTCAATCATCATGTCGGCCAGGATGCCGTGAATCCGCGACTTCATCTCGGTCGCGAAACCAGACATCACGCTATTCACAACGATCATTGTGGCCACGCCCAGCGTCACGCTGACGATGCTGACCAGAGCGATGTAACGCGTTCGGAGATACCGAATCGCGAGAATCAACTTGTACATGGGCACTCCTTTGCCGAGACGGTCCCCGCAATCGCCGGGACAGTGGTCGGGGAGTCTATGCCCAAACCGAAAATCAGGTCGAGACGAGTTTCGGCGGAAAACGCCGATTGGTGGTGGGGTGGGGTTTCGGAGATCGGAGACGTTGAGGGGGCGGGAAGTTCGAAATCCGAAGCTCGAAATCCGAAACAAATCAAAAGCACGAAATGCCAAACGGGCTTGGAGATTGCGACGGGTACACGCTGGCAAGGCGACGTTTCGGATTTTTGATTTCGTGCTTGTTTCGGATTGCGGGTTTCGAGTTTCGGATTTTGGCCGCAGGCCTCACCCCTGTTCCCCGCGCGGCAGCTTGGACATGATCAGATCGATCGACTTGGCCATGTCGTGAACTCCGCGACCGAAACGTTTGGCCTTCATGGCGTCCTGCGCGGCCTTGTGTTCCCGACCATGCTTCTCCCAGTTCACGGCCCAGCCATCTTCCCGGGCGGCCCGCTCCAACTCCGCATCGATCTGCAGCAGGCTTTCCAGCAGTTCCTTCGAACTCAAGGCGGTCGCCGTTCGATGGGGACGTGAGTACAGCGTGCGGGAATCGTCATCGCCGGAGCGTGAGGAACGCATGCGTCGTTTGAACCGGATGGCAGCGATCAGCAAAACCACCAAGCCAATTGCGGCCAGCGAAGCCACGACTGCACCAGCAACGGGATGCTCGAGCATAATCATCGCCAGGCCAGCGAAGAGGGTCAGCAGTCCGCCCCAAAAACCTCCCAACCAGCCCCAGCCCAGAACGCCGGGATCTTCCTCGGCGGGCGGCTCAACCGGCATCGGCGAGAGATTCGCCGGAGGATCTCCAATGCGGGCGACGATGACTGTTGAGTTGTCCGGCCCTCCCCGAATGTTCGCCAAATGAATCAGCAGTTTCGCAGCCTGCTGTGGCGACAACTCCCGCACCACCGCTCCGATTTCGGGATCGGTCACCTGATTCGAGAGTCCATCGGAGCAGAGCACAAATGTATCGCCTGGCAAGATCGGATACGGTCCTTCTATATCGACTCGGACTTCTTCCTCCGGTCCCAGCGAGCGGGTGATGACATTCTTGTGGGCGCCCAGATCGATGCCTTCACTCGTTCCGTGGAGGTTCTCGATTTCCCACTGCAGGCTGTGGTCGAAGGTAAGCTGATCAACCCGATCGCGCCGCACGCGATAGACCCGGCTGTCCCCCACATGCCCAATCAGCGCCCCTTGGGGAGTTAGCGCAAGGGCATCACAGGTGGTGCCCATGTGCAGAAAGTCGGCATTCTGAGATCCGCGCGTGTGGATCGCGGCGTTCGCTTCTTCCAGGGCCTGCTGCAGTGCGGTTCGTGCATCGCCCTGTTGCGATTTCAGGAATGCATGCGGGACTGTTTCAATCGCCATGCGACTGGCCAGTTCGCCCACGGCATGTCCCCCCATCCCGTCGGCCACGATCAATAGGTGTCCCCGTCGTCGCCATGCCTCGTGCTCACTGGCGAGATGCACGACCGCCGCATCTTCGTTGTTCTTTCGGCGCAGACCGAGATCGGTGTGAGTCGCATGCTGGACTGTCTGTTCCCAGTACATGCGGGACTTTCTACTCCGAGGAATGGGCCGAGTGGGGTGAAGGAGTGGGTGCCGGGCAGACGGAAGGTCACCAGCGTACCGAAGGGATTCAGTCCGCCAGCATATCTTGCACCGGCAGGTGATGCCAATCTCCGCCTGCTCAATGCGGCGAAAGATCGTTACTCGGCGGTCACAAACTGTTTGTATCGGTCTGCCACATGCCCGTCATCCAGACTGCCCCGATGGACGTACAATCCGTAACGAAAGCGGGCGCCGGCTGCACCTGGTTTCAGTGTCAACGGTTGATCTGGCTCCTTGCCGCCGGAGTAAGCCTTGGCCCCAAAGGGGTTGATGGCGAACAGTCCATAGTCACGCACATGGTACCGTGAACGCCAGAGGTTTTCGGGATGATCCATCAACGTGACGCCGAACAATTCGCCGTCGATCTTGCCGGTGTAGTCGATCCAATTCGATTCCAGTCCCCAGCAGGCCTTCGTGCCGCTCAGGCCATCGGCATTTACCACGGGCGACTCGGAAATGAACTCCCGCATGCTGTTGGGAAGTCGTATGGCAAACATCCCCTCCTTGGTGTCGCCAAAGGTGACCTCCTTTTCAATCGCTTCAAAACGGACATCGCAGGTCAGCAGTCGATTCGCGTACAGCGAAATCACGCTCGTTTCTTGCACCAGCGGTTTGCCATCGGTATCGAGCCAATGATTCACTCGGCAGAAAACCGCTGGATTCCCCCGCGCCGTGAGGACTTCGACCTTGTGGCTGACAATCCGGCCATCTTCGTTCCAGAACTTGATGCCGTTGACTTCGTCGACCGACAGCCAGACACCTTTATGGTGTGGATGGTCGTAGTACCGAGGATCGCGACGGTCTTTGATCTTTGGAGGATCAAGATCAACCACGCGCGTCACCGTTCCGGCGAGTGGCGCGGCGTCACTCCGTTGGATCCACAAATCGGAGCCAGCCACGTGAGCCTTTTCCCCGTCGACCTTGTCGATCGTGACGAGTGCCCCGAACGTCAGCTTCCCATCGCCACTGCCGACCTCTTCACTGCAGATCATCGCTCGCCGACCAGCCACGGTCTCGTCCCCTGGTTCCGCCGCCGCCAGTAACTCCCACGCGCCGGGCGCAGTGACCGGGAACAGATACGGCTTTGGCAAATCCTCGCCAAAGCGATACACGGTGAAGACCTCCCCACCAATGGTTGCCTTGAGTGTCGAGGAGCCGCGCGTCAACACGACTTCATCATCGGCGAGAGCGACGGAGGAAACAACACACAGCGTGCAACACAGCAGCAAAGATCTCATGAGGGAGCTCACGTTCACAACCAGAATTCGGATCGACCAATCCGCGCGGATCGATGCGTCGCTGCATGATAAGTGCTGGAACGGGAATCCTCCATCGAACGCCGGTGTAGGGGGTAGGGAATTGGGAGTGGGGAGTAGGAACCAGCGCCATTCCCCCACCAACGCTCAACCTTCGACCTTCAACGCTCAACGGGCCGCAGGCCCCTCAACGCTCAACGTCAACACGTGCCGCTCTCGGGTGAACTCGCTACCATCGCCCGGCACGACTTTGACTTAGCAAGATGGACATCTCATGGCGGACACGCTGTACATCATCGATACGTTCTCGCTCGTCTTTCAGGTATTTCATGCCATTCGGCAACCGATGACCGGCACGCGCGGACAGCCGACGAACGCGGTGTTTGGCTTTACCGGCGACCTGCAGCACATCCTTAAGGAGAAACAGCCGACCCATCTCATCTGTGCGATGGAGTCGCCAGGTGAGCAGGAACGGGTGGTTATCTACCAGGACTACAAAGCCAATCGCAGCGAAATGCCGGACGACCTGCGTCCGCAAATTCCGCTCATTTTTGAGGTGGTTGACGGCTATCGCATTCCGATCATCTCCTGTCCCGGCTGGGAGGCGGACGATGTGATCGCCACGCTTGCGCGTAAGGCAGAAGCAGCGGGTATGGAAGTCCGCATCGTCACCAGCGATAAGGATGCGCGGCAACTGATCACGCCCAAGGTGAAGATCTACAGCATTCGCAAGAAGCAGTTCCTGGACGAGCAAGGGTTGCTGGAAGACTGGGGCGTCCGGCCAGATCAGGTGATTGACTTTCAGTCGCTCGTGGGGGACAGCGTCGACAACGTGCCGGGTGTGCCGCTCGTCGGCCCGAAGAAAGCCTCTGCCCTGCTGCAGCAGTTTGGCACGCTGGAAGAGGTCTTGGCCAACGCTGATCAGGCACCGGGCAAGAAACTCAGCGAGAACTTGAAGACGTACGCCGATCAGGCGCTCATGAGTCGCGAACTGGTGACGCTCCGAACCGATCTGCCGATTGAGATTAACTGGGATGCCGCGCGCGTCAACGAACCGGACTATCAAAAGCTGTACGACCTGTTCACGGACTTTGGTTTCCGCCGGTACGCTGCAGAAATGCAGACGGCACTCAAGGAATCGAAGATTGCCACGCCAGAGCAACACGATCGCACCTGGGCCTGCGTTCGCACCGAAGCCGAATTTCAGAGGCTGGCCGCCGAGTTGGCCGACGTGAAGAAGTTGTGCGTCGACCTGGAAACAACGAGTCTGAATCCAATCGAGGCGGACATCGTTGGTTGGGCGCTCTGCTGGGAGTCGGACACGGGTTATTACCTGCCCGTCGATGGTCCGCCAGGACAACAGACGCTCGATCCACAGTTGGTTCTGAGCACGCTCAAGCCGATTCTCGAAGACCCGGAGCGGGAAATCCTGAATCAGAACATTAAGTACGACATGCTCGTGCTGCGCCGCGCTGGCGTGCGGCTGCAGGGGTTGGGGCTGGACCCGATGATCGGCGACTACCTGCTCGATGCCGGCGCGGTGAGTCATGGACTCGATGAGCTGAGCAAGCGATATCTGTTCCGCAAGATGATCCCCATCAGTGATCTCATCGGGAAGGGCAAGAAGCAGCTGCAGATGTTCGAAGTCGACATCGACAAAGCGGCGGAGTACGCCACCGAAGATGCCGACGTCGCCTGGCAGATCGCGGCTCTCATCGAACCGAAGCTCAAGGAGCAGGGGCTATGGGACTTGTACTGGGATTTGGAGCGCCCGCTCATTGATGTACTGGCCGACATGGAATGGAACGGGGTGCGAATCGATGTCGACGAATTGAAACGCCAGAGCGCGGAGATCTCCGGCAAGCTCGATGCGCTCGTTGCTGAGATTCATGAACTGGCCGGACACGAATTCAACATCGCCTCGCCGAAACAGCTGGGCAAGATCCTGTTCGACGAACTCAAGCTGCCGGTGCTCAAACGCACGAAGACCGGGCCGAGCACCAACGAAGAGGTGCTCGAACGACTCGCCGAAAAGCATCCCCTGCCGGCGAAGATCATTGAACATCGCGGGCTGGCGAAACTCAAAGGGACGTATCTCGATGCGTTGCCGAATCTGGTGAATCGCCGCACCGGGAATGTGCATACGTCGTTCAGTCAGGTGACGGCGGCGACTGGTCGACTCAGTTCGAGCGATCCGAATCTGCAGAACATCCCCATTCGCACCGAGGAAGGGCGACTGGTGCGCAAAGCGTTCATCCCGTCGCAACCAGGATGGCAACTGGTCTGTCTCGATTACTCACAAATCGAACTGAGGATGCTCGCCCACTTCTGCCAGGACGCGACGCTCCTGCAGGCGTTTCGCGAAGGGCAGGACATTCACTCGGTCGTCGCCGCCCAGGTGTTCAACACCGATGTCGCGTCCGTCACCAGCGACATGCGGCGCGTGGCGAAGGCGGTCAACTTTGGCGTGATCTACGGGCAAACCGCGTTCGGCCTCGCGGCGGCGCTGAAGATCAGCAAGGAAGACGCCGCGGTGTTCATCGACGACTACTTCGCCAAGTACCCTGGCGTGCAGACATTCATCG
>JAGQQB010000014.1 GCA_020426425.1 Planctomycetaceae bacterium
CACATCGCCGGTTCCACGCTCATCCCCATGGGCGAACTGCAAGAGCGCGTCGGCGAACTTCAGCCCTACCGCGACAAGCAGATTGTCGTCCACTGTCACCACGGCGGCCGCAGCCTCCGCGTCACCCACTGGCTCCGCAGCCAGGGCTTCGACCAGACGCAGAATCTGACTGGTGGCATCGACGCCTGGTCACAGACCGTCGATCCGGCTGTGCCGCGTTACTGATTGGCCGCCTGAACCTGCGACCCTCACCTGATCGTGTCGCGGGGCATACTGGCGAAAGCTTTCGCTGATTCCACCAGGATTCCACTTGCACTGGCGAAACCCTTCGCTAACCTGATAGCGAAAGACTTCGCCATCTTGGCGTGAGTCGCCGCTGAGCAAGGTACTCTGATTCGCCGCTTGTGAGGAGACCGGTTCGTGAGTCCTCCCAGTCCATTTCAACCGACCGAGGTGGAGCTGCAAATGCTCCGTATTCTATGGGAACTCGGTCCCAGCCCGGTGCGTGAGATCCACGCGCGGCTCAATGCCGTTAAAGGGACCAACTACTCCACCACAGTCAAAATGCTGTCGGTGATGCTGGAGAAAGGTCTGGTCCGACGGGATGAGAGCGCATCGCCGCATATCTATCGTGCAGCGGTCACGCGTGAAACGGCGGGCAAGCGCCTGCTGCGCGATCTCGTCAACAAAGTCTACGATGGGGCTGCAATGAGTCTCGTGCTGCATGCGCTTAAGAGCGCGAAAGCATCGCCGGAAGAACTAGCGGAGATCCGGCTTCTGCTCGACGAAATGGAGGAACGCTCATGACGCCGCTCAATCAAATCGTTGACAGTCTCGCCGCGCCCCTGCTTGTGTCGCGGCTGGGCTGGTTGCTCGTCCATTCGCTGTGGCAGTTCGCACTGATCGCGTTGGTGGCCGGCGTTGCTGAGCACTTGCTGCGGAAGCAATCCGCCGCTGCGCGCTACGGCGTACTCGTGGCTGCCATGGTGCTGATGGTGCTCTCGCTGCTGGTCACGTTGGCGCTGCTGCAGATCGACCCACCAAGGCACCCAATTAAGATCGTGGCCATCCCGCAGCCGGGGCAATCGCTGATCATGGAAGCTCCACCAATCACAATCCAGTCGCTCGAACTGCCACCACCGGTTCCCACCGAGAGTGCGCCGACGCCGCGTCTGGTGCCGCCACTTTCACGTTTTGTCTCCACACCACAACGCACCCCCTGGTGGTCAATCGTCGCGAACGTGCTCGATCCCTGGCTGGCCACAATCGTTCGCTGCTGGCTATGGGGCGTCTTCTTGTTTTCCTTGCGTCTGCTCTGGAGCTGGTTGATGGTTCGACGACTGCGACGCGTCGGCACATCGCCTGTCTCGGTCGAGGTAATCCAGGCGCTCGACAGGATGCGTATCCGACTCAACGTTCGTCGCCATGTTGAAGTGCTGGCGTCAGCAATCGTCACCTCACCAGTTGTCGTCGGCTGTTTTCGCAGTGTGATCCTGTTACCTGCCAGCTTCATCTCCAGTGTGCCAGTGTCGCAACTTGAGGCGATCCTAGCCCATGAACTGGCGCATGTGCGACGGTACGACTATGTCGTCAACCTGCTCCAGACACTCGTGGAGACGCTCTTCTTCTATCATCCAGTCGTGTGGTGGTTGTCGCATCGCATTCGAATCGAGCGCGAGAATTGCTGCGACGATCTCGTCGTCACGGCGCTCGACAATAAGATCGACTACGGCCGCGCACTGCTGGCGGCTGAGGAGTTTCGTGGCGCGGCCATCTCCCGTCTGGCGCTGCGGGCCCACGATGGTTCCCTGCTCGCCCGGATCAAACGCCTGTTCGCCGATCCTGCGCACGAACAGCAGCGCAGCGGTCTGGGCATCCTTGTCATGGGCCTCTTGTTGTGTACTGCGGTCGCGCTGTGCACCTGGACCAACGTCACCGCTGACGAAGAGCTAACGATCTCAGCACATGACAGCGCTGATTCAACGTCGTTCGTGGCCCAGGTCACCGACTCCATCTCCGTCGAACTTCTGGCGCTCCGTCCTCATCGGGGCGACAGCAAGACGGCGTGGCGACCAGATGGGTCATCGTTCTTGGAAACCCCAGCTTTTCGCGCATGGAGCGAGGGCTTTCAGGCGGGTCGCCAGAATGACGAACTGCTTGACGTACTGGTGAAGTACACAGGGCTTGCGCCCCAGCAGCGGGAAACCTACCGGTCTACGAATCATCGATCTGCACTGTATCGCGACAAGGCAGACATTGGACTGCTGGCGCTCAACGCCAAAGGGACGGGAGGGACGTTGACCCAACGCATCGGCCTGAGCGATGTTGACTGGGGCCCAGTCTGGACGGTCGGAGCTGATGGCGAATTGCTCGATGCGCCAGCAACCAGTGCCGCCTGTCGCGATGTGTACGCACAGATCAAGCCCGATCATATCGAGACACGACTAGACAGCTGCCTGTTCTGCTGGTCCAGTCTGCAGTCGCTCGATGAACGCTGCCAATGGGATGTCAACGTCGTCGATACCGCTGGCAAGCGACATCAGCCGTACGGGTCGACCAACTGGTCCGGAAACGCTGGCGACTTCCACGCCGAGGTCTTCTCCGTGCCGCTGGTGGAGGTCGATCATTTCGAATACCGCCTGCGTCCCTATCGGCACTGGATAACGTTTGACAACGTCTCGCTGCGGCGCGGCAAGCAGACTGAGGTGGTGGTCAACGTCGAGACCGTGGCGCTACCGGAATCTGCCGAAGGCGACGCAACGGCAGAAGCGGACGACACCGTGACCATTCAAGGACAGGCGGTCGACGAAGGAGATCAACCGCTGCCAAGACTCACGGTGCTCGGCAAGACCTACGACGGCCAGACGCTGCAAACGCAAACCGATACTCAAGGCCGCTTCCGACTCGATGTCTCGCCGGAGAGTACCTACGTTTCGCTGAAGATTCTCGACACGGCTCGACAGCGCATGTGGCTCGACACGATCTATCTGAAGCGACCACACAGCACTGATGCTCAACCAGGTATCGACGAACCACTCACGGCGAAACTCGGCCCCGTCATCGAGTCCCAGTTGACCGTAGTCGATGGCAATGGAGTTCAAGTGAGCGAAGCGACGGTCGTCGTCCAGAATGGGACGACCGAAGTCGAGGTATTACAGACTGATGCCAATGGCCGTGCGCTAGTACGGCTGCCAGCGACCAGTCAGCCGATGGTGATGGCGCTCAAGTCTGGCGTCGGGTATGACTACTTTTCCGCCGACGTACGCGACGCCGAGAACTATCCCGTCAAGTCGCCGCCCAAACTGCCCGAACAACTCACGCTGACCCTGGACGGAGCAAAGTCGGTTCGGGTCAAGGCGGTCGATTCCCATGGAAATCCCCTTGCTGGCGTGCGCATCCGGCCTTGGTATGTCCGCAAAGAAGGCAATCCCGGCAACACAAACTTCGGCTCCGGAGCCTTCAATCAACTCTCCGACGACAACGGCCTGGCGGTGTTCGACTGGATCCCGCCCAACGTGAACTACGGAATCACGTTCTGGCCAGCCGCCACTGGCTACGATGCCGACCGACTCGACATCCGCTGGCAAGACTTCGATGAGTCCCAGGTGTACGAAGTCACCTTGAAGAAGATGACAGAGTTGGCAGGACGCGTCGTCGATAGCAAGAAAACGCCGGTCGCCGGTGCGCAGGTCCAAGCACGGGGGCAGGGTGCCAGTTCAGACTCGGGCAATGGATATGCAACCACCGCTGCCGATGGACGCTTCAGCATGCTGGTACCGGCTGAAAAATCGTATGTCGTCCACGTGCGGCAGGGGAATCAACTGGGCTACGTTTCCCCAGTCGTCATTCGGGAAGGCCAGCCGGTGACCGATCTCGAAGTTCAGCTGGCGACTGGGACCATTGTACGCGGACAGGTCACGCGCGGAACTCCACCGCGTCCGGTCGCCAACGAGTATGTCTCGCTCAAGTTGGAACTCGGGCGCATTCCCGACGCGATCGAAGCGCTGCGCGCCGCAGACGACAACGTCTGGTACGCCATCTCCCACAACGAAGGTCTGGTCACCGACGAGGAGGGACGGTTCGAATTCCTGGCGGCGCCGGGCGAGTACGTGTTGTTCGGACCGCGTCAGTCAGAGCCACGCAAGTTTGTTGCAGCAGGTGAGCAGCAACTCGAGTTCAACTTCCACGTCCCGCGTGAAGAGATGCTGGAGTTTGTCGGCAATGTGCAGGACGCCGATGGGACACGTCTTCCAGATGTGACAATCCAGGGCGTGTACGAAGGGACCACACACGCACGCCATGCCTTCACGGGCAAGACTGGCGACGACGGACAGTTCCGCATTGAACGCGAAACACAGCCCGCCATGGTGCGCTACCTCTCCGCTGATGAGACCCTCGGAGCAATCCTGTCCGTCACTGGGGACCAAGAGGTTGGCAGCATTCGACTCAAACCGACGTACGCGGCCTTCGGACGCCTGCTCACGGCCGATGGCACGCCCTATTCGGGAGCAACCATCCGTTACAGTGTGAAGGTCTATCAGGGTGAACGAGGCAATAGCCCTTGGGCCCCTTCGTTCGGTAGCACTGTGATCACCGATGATGACGGTCGCTATCGACTCGAACATCTGATCCAGGAGGTCGAGTACGATGTGAACCTGGAGGTGTCCGAAGACGGTCCCTGGTCGGGACTCACCACGATCACCAGCGCCGACGGGCGCGAGATGGACCTCGGTGAGATCCGCAAATCACCCGATCGATCAGGGCCGCAGCCTCTACCGCAGCGGGCGGCCAATGCGTTCGGCATCAAGACGCCGCTGGCGAAACGACTGGAAAACGTCAAGCACGACGCCACACGCGACATCATGCGGATCGCGATCATCGTGGCTGACCCGGAATCGGATGATGCCCAGTGGTTCTACAAACTGCTGCGCAGCACAGGTGAAGATCGCCGCAGGCTCGACGTCAACGATGAAACACTGCGATTGATCCGTGCCGGCATGAACGACTTTCGACAGATGTGGGTCAAACTGGACGATCTGCCCGAACTCCGCAAATTGTTGGCCATCTCCGACCTCGAAGACCCTGTGAAATCGGCGTTCCTTATCTTCGAAGCAGATGGCTCGCATCTTTGCACCTATCAAACCGATCAGTTCGACGATGGTCCGAAAAAGATCAACACGTTGGTTGCAGCGATTACCGCCATGCAACTGCCCGATCGCGACGCCGCCGAGATCTTCGCCACCGCGAAGCAGCAGGCCGCGCGGGAAGGCAAACGCATCTTCCTTCAGGAAACCGCGACCTGGTGCGGTCCCTGCCATCAACTCAGCCGCTTCATCGAGAAGCACAAGACCATCTTCGACAAGTACTTTGCCTGGGTGAAGATCGACCGCGAACGAATGCTCGGCGCAAATGCCGTGATGCAGTCCATCCGCCTCAACAGCTCCCGCAGCATCCCCTGGATTGCGATTCTCGACGCGGATGGCAACGTGCTCGACACCTCGACCACCATGCCAGTGGAGTTTCGCGCCTCGCTGCTGGAGGCTGCACAGGAACTGGCGACCGCAGAGGAGTCACTGGGGGCAGATCATCCCAAGGTCCAAGCCCTGCGACGACGCCTGGAACTGTTGAACGAAGGCTTCGACGACGACAACTACGGCTTCCCCAGTGAAACGGAATCAGTCAATCGTTTCCTGAAGATGCTGGACGCAACAACGCAGATCACTGACGACGAACTCAACGTACTACGGTCGACCCTGCAGCCATCGGCGACGGTCTCCGCCTGGACACCGCGCAGCCCGAATCAGGTCAGTTCAGACACCAAAGAGACCGCCGAGATTCGGTCCGACCATTCGGTTCAAATGAGCCTTCCCAGCCCAAGTTCATCTGAGCCAAACCTGCAATTCGAGATTGAAGGAGAGGTTACATTCTCGTCACTCAGACTCGAACTCCTGCCGGATACGCGATTCGAAGACCGGCGGCTGGGGAGGATGCCTGATTGGGAGTTGAAACTGTTCGAGGTCAAGCCGCTGGTCCGCACGGCCGATGGTCAGGTCAGGAGTCTCGACTGGAAGACTGCTGTGTCGCTGCACGATCCCGACGATGCTGAAGTCGCCAATCTGATCGACTACGCCACAGACACTGGCTGGAAAGTCAAACCACTCCAAGCACAGCAGTCGGCGCATGAACTGGTTTTCAAAACTGAAAAGCCGATCTCACTGCACCATGGGGACATCCTCGTGATTCAGCTCGATTCCGGTGGCAGCGAACAGCTCGACACTCTGGCGCGCTTTCGCGTTTCATTTCCCAGCGATCTTTAGCCGCCATAGTCGTTCGTGGCCATCTCAGTCGCGATGCCCCCTTGCTTCCGGTGTCGGGCACACCCACCATGTGCGCGATAGTCCCAGAGATGCCAGAATGCACTTTGCAAACCGGTTGGCTCGTCAGCGGGGGCTGCGGTTACTAGCATCGGGGTCTTAGGACTGCCGTTTCTCTCGAAACCACAGATTGCTCGATCCATGAATTCGCAGGAAGAACGTTACACCCGGTTCGGCCTCACCCAAGATATGCTGGCGACGCCGGAGATTGTCCGAAATTTCGATGTCACCCGCATGGCTTCGACGGCGGCGGCGATTCGACAGGTTGGTCGGTTGCTGCTCACTGGAGAAGGGTCCAGTCGCATCTTCCCTGCCAAGAGCGCAATGCGACAGGCTGCTGAGCAAGGTTGGCCCATCGCCCTCAGGACCGAAGCCGGACGACAGGCACAGGAAACGCAGCTCAAAGATTGGGCGGTGTTCGCGCTGTCCAACTCCGGTCGAACCGCTGAAGTCATTGGGTTGTTTCAGCGGCTGGCCGAGGAAGGCCATCAGCACCGATACAGTCTGACGGCGTTCGCCGACTCCAAACTCGAATCGCTCGCAAACCAGGGCTACGTGCTCACCTGTGGTCCAGAAGGCGCCGTTGCCGCGACGAAAAGTGTGGTCGAACAGGCATTGTTCTATCGCGCTTTGCTGGAGCAGGCGGCTGGCGTGAACGATCTGGCTGGTCGGCTCGACCAGCTCGCCGACCAGATGCACGAAGCGCTGACCCGCGCACTCCCTGCGGACATCATCGATCAGGTTGCCAAAGCCGGGACGATCTACTGGGCCGGACGCAATGATGGCGTCGCCGAAGAGCTCACACTGAAGACAAATGAGATCACCCGCAAACCCGCCGATTACCTGGAAGGCACCTATGCCGTCCATGGAATTGAAGAGGTCATGAATGCCGATGACGTTGTCTTGTGGGTCGATCCTTATCCCGACTCCGAATCCAAGTTCGCCGAAGTGCTCGGCAAAGGAGTCGGCATGACGATCATCGCGATTGCCGATCGCGAAACGCAGTTCCCGACAATCCGCATTCCTTCGGCGGGTGATCTCGCCCCTTTCGTGCAGATGTGTGCCGGCTGGAATGTGTTGGTCGAAGTCGGTCTGCGGCTAGACATTGACCTGGACAAACCCCAGCGCGCCCGCAAGGTGGGCAACGAGTTCGCCGGTTAAGCCGCCTTCGTGTACGGGGGGACTCCATCAACTGCTGTAAGGAACCGAGAGCATGTCGTTTCTCGCTCCGCTGTATCTGTTGGCAGGCCTGGCGGTCGCGGGACCGATCCTGTTTCATCTGATCCGGCGGACTCCGCGCGGGCGACAGGTCTTCAGCAGTGTGATGTTTCTGCAGCCATCGCCCCCCCGGTTGACGAAGCGAAGTCGCATTGAGGACTGGTTGCTGCTGCTGCTCCGAGCGTCGATTCTCGTCGTGCTCGCACTCGCATTCGCACGACCATTTGTCCGCACCGTGACGACGGAACCTGCTCAACAGGAGGTCGGTCGTCGTCTCGTCGTGCTGATTGATGCGTCGGCGAGTTTGCAGCGAGAAGGGGTGTGGGACGAGGTTCCGGCTCAGCTGCAGGAGTCGCTTGGGGATCTGCAGCCAGAGGACATCGTTTCCTGCACGCTGTTTGACTCCGCACGCAATGAGATTCTCTCTGCCGACGAATGGCAGGAACTCCCGGCCGGTGAACGCCTCACACTGCTGGTTGCTCGCGTCCAGGAGTTTGCCCCGTCTTGGCGGGGGACACAATTGGATGAGGCGCTCATCGAAACCGCCGAGGAACTCGATGCTCTTGATGCGCAGGCTCACGTGGAGCGGACGATCCTGCTCGTTTCCGATCTCGCACAAGGAGCACAGTGGGAGGGACTGCAAGGATTCACTTGGCCGAAGTCCGTGGGCGTGCGATTGGTGCCGGTCGGTCAGCGGACGTCACCAACGAACGCTGCCATCCAGGTAGTGGAAGATCCCGGACAGGACCAGATTCGCGTGCGAGTCAGCAATGCGGCGGGATCCACTGAGAGCCTTTTCCTGCTCACCTGGGCAGACGAGTTCTCCGGACCGTTGGACAACAGCTTCGAGAACAAGACCTCTCAGCCGGTATACGTCCCAGCTGGGCAAAGCCGCGTCGTCCGCGCACCGGAGCCATCACCGGAAGTCCGCGGCACGCGACTGGTGCTGACTGGCGACGACCACCCGTTTGACAATGTCGTGCATGTAACACCACGTCAGCAGTGGCAGGCCGAACTCGTGTGGCTGAGTGAACCAAATGATGAGGCGCTGCGATTCTTCGTTGAGCCACTGTTCCCGGAAACGCCAGGGCGCACGATCAAGATCACGGACTGGACCTCGGCGGCGGCACCCACCGCGTTGCCGGAACAGGCGGCACTCATCCTGTGCGCCACGAGTCCCACTGCAGAGCAGTGGGACTGGTTGCAAGCACAGACCAGACAGGGCGCGACGCTGCTGTGGATCGCGGTCTCTGCCAAACAAGTGCAACAGCTGTATCAACTCCAGTCGCAAGCAGTGCCCGAGGTCACAGCAGAAACTGCAGACGACTACTTCATGCTGGGGGACGTCGATTTTCAGCATCCTTTGCTGCGTCCCTTCGACGATCCCCGATTCTCCGATTTCACCAAGCTGCGGTTCTGGAAGCGATATCGAATCGAGCGACCGGCAGAGCCCAACGCCCATGTGCTGTGGCATTTTGCCGATGGAGCACCGGCGCTGTTGCAATCTCCTTTCGAAGCGGGACAAATCGTGCTCCTCCTGTCGAACTGGCGACGCGAGGAAAGCGAACTTGCGGTCTGGAGCAAGTTCGTCCCCATGATGAATGGCCTGCTCGAAGCGGGACGTCCGCCGAACTTTCGCCGCTCACAGTACACAGTCGGTGAATCGATACTACTGGACGAGGTACTCGCATTGGATCAGGCCGAAATCTGGCTGCGACGCGGGAATGCTGAGCCGGAACGACTAACGCGGTCAGATGCACTGCAGCTCGACACGCCGGGACGGCTGACCTTCGCGACCACGCAGGCAGGATTATCGACCTCGACGCAATCGCTCTCCGTCAACCTCCCGCCAGCCGAGTCGGAGACCGCTCCACTCGCAACCGATGTCCTGGTCGCCGCTGGCGTGAATCTGGGAACTGGAGAACTCGATGCAGCCCAGCAGCAACTCGATGCCCGCCAACTGCTCAACCAGGAACTGGAAGCAAGACAACAATGGTGGCGGATGCTGCTCCTGGCGGTGCTTGGCCTGTTGATTGTGGAGTCGCTCGTCGCCGCGCGGCGACGAGCGGACATGGTACCTCAGGCGGCGTAGGGCGATCGGCGACTCGTAGCGTCAATCACCCGACCGGACCAAGTGTCCCCGCAGTGCCTTCTCAATTGAGGCGGGATCATACACGCAGCCACCCCACGTTCCGCCACCAAGTTGCTGTAGCAGCGCCCACAGACGGGTATCGGGAGGAAGGTCGGCATCTGGCTGCAGCGGGATGGACGCCGTGCGCTGCCGCAGTTCTTCGGCCCCCTGTTCGGGTGTCAGTGGTGCGGCTGGCGTCCCGACAAAGTGAATCGAACCACTCAAGCCCAGCGTATCGATCGTGATTTCGATCAGATCGCCGTCCCGCAGTAGACCAATCGGCCCTCCGGCCAACGCCTCTGGGCCAACATGTCCAAGGCAGGCGCCAGTTGAGACCCCGCTGAAACGAGCATCGGTGATCACCGCAACATGTTTTCCCCACGGAAGGTATTTCAGCGCTGAGGTAATCTGGTACGTCTCCTCCATGCCGGAGCCGAGCGGACCGCGACACATCAGGACGAGGACGTCGCCCGCTTTGACCTGCTTTTCGCCCCGACCTTTGATCGCCGCGATCGCGGCCCGTTCACTGGTGAAGACCTTCGCCGGACCACGCTTGCGATAGACCCCATCGTCATCAACGACGCTGGGATCGATCGCGGTACTCTTGATGACCGCCCCTTCCGGTGCAATGTTCCCGGTGGGAAAGGTGACCGTGCTGGTCAGTCCCCGCGCCTTCGCTTGTGCAGGCGGCATGATCACATCGTCGGGATCAATTCCATCTTGTTCGCGCAGGATTTCACGAAATCGCTGACGGCGTTCAGATGCTTCCCAGACAGCAAGCGTATCCCCGAGTGACGTTCCTGTTGCAGTCAGAGCCTCCAGCCGCAGTAGTCCGAGCGACCGCAGGTGCAACATCATTTCGGGAACACCACCCGCAAGAAACAGACGCACAGTGGGATGTCCGACTGGGCCATTCGGCAGCACGTCAACAATCCGCGGCGTTTGCCGATTGATGCGGTTCCAGTCATCGACGGTCGGTCGTTGCAGTCCAGCCTCGAACGCAATCGCTGGGATGTGCAGCAGCAGGTTCGTCGATCCTCCGCAGGCGGCATGCAGCACCATCGCGTTGTGGAGTGCAGCGGGGGTAAGGATGTTTTGTGTGGTGAGTTTTTGTTGAATCTGTCGCGCGATCGCATGGGCCGATTGCGTCGCTATCTCCAGCCAGACCGGTTGGCCAGATGGCGCTAACGCCGAATGTGGCAGCGAGAGTCCCAGTGCCTCGGCGACGACCTGCGAGGTCGCTGCGGTTCCCAGGAACTGGCAGCCGCCGCCGGGTGAGCCACAGGCCTTGCAGCCCATCTCGGCGGCGTAACGAACATCGATTTCCCCATGCGCGAACCGGGCGCCAATCGCCTGCACCTTGCCTGCATCTTCGCCGACAGTCGGTGGCAACGTGACTCCACCGGGGACGATCACTCCCGGCAATTGATGCTGCGCGGCGACTGCCATCATCATCGCGGGCAGCCCCTTGTCGCAGGTCGCCACGCCGACCACCCCTTTACGAAGCGGCAGCGAGCGGATGAGTCGCTTCAGCACAACGGCGGCATCGTTGCGATAAGCCAGGCTGTCCATCATCGCGGTCGTTCCCTGCGAGCGACCATCGCAAGGATCAGAGACGTGACCGGCAAAGGGCAGGAGTTCGAGCCGACTCAGTTCCTCCGCCACTTCGCGGACCAAGAGTCCGACTTCCCAGTGCCCAGTGTGGTAACCGAGCGCGACGGGATGCCCATCTTCCGCCCGCACGCCACCCATCGTGCTGAGGATGAGCACCTGATCCCGCAGCAACTGCTGGGGATCCCACCCCATACCCGCTGCCTGCGTCATGCCGAACAGATCGCCGCTGGGCGCTTCCAGCAGCAACTCCGGCGTGAGCGGCAACAACCCCTCCGGTCCCGGGCCGGTCGTGCGGATGTCGTAGACGTCTGGTCGGTTCGAGTCGAAGGGAGATCGCATCGGGTGAGGGTCACTTTCGATCAGCGGTCCAATGGGGTAGGGACGCGGCGGTGATGGAGGAACTCACGGTTCCAGGGCAGAGACAGCTTCAGTCTTGGCTCTCCAGCGGGTATGCTAGCGAGGCCGGTTGGTGCGAGGGAGTCGAGGGACCGGGAATGACAGTCCAGTGTCTTGGGATTGCGTGATCGGCGCGTGATCTCTGACTCCCGAGTCCTGACCAACTGACCAGACGTTCGTAAAGAGACGCACATGCCGCTGACTGCCGCATTCCGTTCGAGTCGAGACCGCAGCTGTTGCCAATTGCGGCAATCGGTCGTCGTCCTGCTGATCGTCTGTAGCTGGCTGGTCCGACCAACCCACGCCCAGTTTCTTGGCCCGGCATTTCCCAATCAGAATCCCGGAACTGTCGCGGAACGGAACCTGCGCCAGTTGCCGCACGACCCTCATTTGGAGTCGGAGTATCTGCAAGGACGACGTGCGCTGGCCGAGGGCAATATCCCCGAGGGCCTGGAACAACTACAGGCGATCATCGATTCCGGAAGCGACTTCTTGTTGACCAGTGGCGAACAGATCGAGGGCAGTCTGCGCGAGAAAGTCATCTCAACACTGTCTGGACATCGGGAGGATTACCAACGGCTGTACGGCGTCGAAGCACAGGATCTGCTGACGCACGGCACCGACCAGCAGGACGAACAGTTCTATCAGGAAGTTGCCCGCCGCTTCTTTCTGACAGACGCCGGCGCGATCGCCCTTGATCGACAGGCACAGCTGAAACAGCAGGCCGGTGATTTCCTGGGAGCGGCTCGACTCCTGGATCAGTTGCGGCAGCATCCCGGCGTTACCAACCGGGACGATGTGTTGCTGCGCGGCCTGTGGTGCGCACATGTCGCGGGCCTGGAGGGTCTAACGCAGCAAACGATGTCGACTCACGCCAAACGACTGGCAGCAATCTCGCAACAAAGAAGCTGGAAGTCTCCACAGGACATCGCAGCCGCAGATTGGATCAAGCAACTGCACCCCGGTGAAATCGCAGCCAGCCAACAGGTCACGAATCAACTGAACTGGCCGGTACCGATGGGGCATCTCTCGCAGAACAGCTCCGCACCCTTCGCGCCAGTCCTGGCCAAACCGGCGTGGACTTATCCTCTAGTGGACGACTACGACCAGCTTCCAGAGGAAATGCAGAAGCTCGCCGTCGAGTTGATCCGCACGATCGAGCTACAGGAACGCGCTCACGACGAGCGCGTGACGCTGCCTGCAGGACGCCCATTGATTGTCGGAGACATGGTCATTTCGCCGGGGTACGGCATTGTCCGTGCGTTTGATCGTCGGACGGGGGAACTGCGATGGCCAGGCGTCTTTGTTGATGAAACTTTCGACTTCCTGTTCCGTTCGTCCTATGCGCCGGACCATCCGCAGAATAGCGACACGATGCGGAATGAGCTGATGGAAATGTACATCGCGATGCGCGGCTGGCGCGACATGACGAGTGCGTCGATCAGTACTGATGGGCGCTTCGTCTATTCGGTGGGAGGGTGCCATCTGCCAAGTACGCTCCCTTCGGCGGTGTTGATGTACAACCCCGCACGCGACCCCCGACTGCCGCAGAAGGACAACCAACTGCACGCATACGACCTACGGACTGGCAATCTGATCTGGACCGTGATTGGCGATCTGCAAATCAATGACTTCACGCTCGATCCGCTGGGCCAACAGCAGCGCTATCCCGTTTTCTTCTATGGAGCACCGCTGCCTGTCAACGGGCGACTCTTCTGCATTGGCGAGGAACGCGGACAGATTCAGCTTTTGGAGTTAAATCCCGACGCGCGGGTGGAAGGAGAGGTCATCTGGTCGATCGGACTGCTCAATCCGGGCAATGACCTCCTGATGGATGATCGACGTCGACTCGCCGGGATGATGCCCGTGTACGCCGGGGGACTGGTGATCTGTCCGACCGGCGAAGGGACCGTGACGGCGGTGGACATCGAGCGTCGGGCAATCGCGTGGACCCACCGCTATGCCGACGTCGCCGGCGGAACAATGCAGCAGCGGGTGGTGATGCTGCGGATGATGCAGCAACGAACCGCGAACAGTCCCCGCAAGACATCTGACTATCTCTTGGAACAGGATCGCTGGTTCGATTCTCGGATCCTGGTGGCCGATGGGAAGGTCGTACTGACTCCGCCCGACACCGACGATCTCCTCTGCCTGGACTTGCTGACCGGCGAGTCGGTCTGGCAGCACGCTCTGCAGCGAAACTCAAAGGTGTCGCTGGGAGGCATGCATGCGGGGCAGCTTGTTCTTGTCGGCCAGAACGATCTCGATCTCATCCGCCTCGAAGACGGGTCGCGTGTGTGGGAACGCCCATTGACACTCGCTGCGCCGGCGGGGCGGGGCGTGCTGATGGAAGGACGCTTCCTGCAACCTCTGGCGACGGGTGAGATTGCCGTGATCGACTTGGACACAGCACGTGTGCTCGCCCGCATTCCACTCGATGGCAAACGGATTCCCGGCAACCTCTCAGCGGCCAACGGGCAAGTTTTCGCCCAGTCGGGGTCGGAACTGATCGCCTTTGACCTGCGGCAACGGGTCGACGAACGTCTGGCGTCGCTCAAGAACGATCCCTCGCAGGAAGTTGCCGCACAGTCCTTGGAGGGACAACTGCGATTGCAGCAGGGGGATCTCAACGCAGGCGCTGAGTTGCTACAAGCGGCACTTGCGCGGAGCGGCGATGCGCGCATCAAACGGATGCTCAGCTGGGCACTGATGGAACGGCTGCGAACCGACTTTGCACATCACGAAGCCGATTTTCGACTTCTCCAGCAACTGTGCGATCCTGACCAGAAATCGCTGCTACTGGGGATCTACGCGGAAGGTTTGCGGCAGCAGGGGCGCGAGGGAGAGGCGCTCGAAACGTACCTCGCTCTGTTGTCGGACTACACACCCGGCATTCGCCTGGAAACGCAAAACAGCCATTGGAAGTGCCGTTACGATCGACTGCTGGGAGGGCGCGTCACGCAGCTCACCGCGTCCAACGAGGTGCGCGAGCGCGTGTCGAAGTACTTGCGTTCGGTGCCGGAAGAAGATTCAGCAAAGTTGCTCGCCACGCTTGAACTGCTGGGGACCAGTTTCCTCCCGCCAGCGGAAATCGCGACGCGGTTGGAAGCGATGCCGACCGATCAGGAGCCCCTCCGGCGTCAGGGCATTGCGCTGCGTTTGGCCAGCAGCCGCGACGCGGCCACACGCGGCGCCGGTTACTGGCTGCTCGCACACATTGCGATGCGACAACAAGATGGAGTGACCACCCGGCGCTATCTCGAACTGCTGCAGGCAGCATCCGCAGATGTCGTTGTGCTCCAGGAAAAGTCGGGACCGCAACTGTCGAAGGAACTGTCACAACGTCCGGAGTGGGAACAAGTCCTGGCGAAAGCACCGGACTGGCCGATTCACATTCATAACGATTCTGATCGCGTGCAGACGTTTCCGCAGATGACACGGCTGGACGTGTTTGGTGACGGCTCCGAAGAGCTCGCAGGCTGGACCTTCATGGTCGATGGACAGGGAAGCTTCATTCATGTGTTTGACGCCGATGGCCGACTGCGGGGGCGCGAAGGTACAGGTATCGGGGCCAGGGCACAGGTCGGTTCCCGATTGGTGCGGTATGTCGAAACGACCGGGCATCTCGCGGCCATCGTTTGTCAGGATCGACTGATGCTACTCGATCTGCTGAATCCGCAGGGGGCACCGCGACTGGTGGCGAACATCTCGCTGTTTCATCCGGACAGTCATCCTGGCGGCGCGCGGAATGTGATTGCGAATCACAATGTGATTGCTGGCCTCAAGGGAGGGGCATCGCGAGTCCGCGCCGTCACTGGTGTGTGGGCGGGCAACGTGGGGCCACTCTTGCCGGGCACTTTGTGTTACACCGTGGGCAATGAGCTGATCGCGGTCGCTCCAACGAGCGGAGTGGAACTGTGGCGGACTGGTGGCATTCCCGATGGGGCCGAAGTGCTGGGAGATGCCGAACACATCGTCATCGTCAGCCAGGAACAGAATCGGTTTATGGTGTACCGGACCGTGAATGGTGAAATGCTTGGCGAAGGTCCGTTGCCAGCGGGGATGCTGACCGATTGGCGCGGCGTGGACTGGGGAGCGTTGTTACCGACTCAGACAACCGTCGACAATGAAGTCGTTCTAGACGCCTTTGATCCTGCCAGCGGAAAGTCACGCTGGTCCCATCGCACCCCAGTCGTCAACGAGCAGGTGACCGTGGTTGGCAGACAACTGGGCTATCTTGACGAAGCTGGTACGTTACATGTACTCGACCCGGCAACGGGCGAGTCTGTCTGGACGGCCGCGTGCGCCCCGACCTTCAAAGTCCGAGCTGTGACCGTTCAAGAGGTTGGTACCGACCTGCTCTTCGTCCTGCATCCTGGATTGAACGACTCGGCGGCTCAATCAAACGACGACCCTGAGGTCGATCGTCTTGTCCCTGAGCCCCAAACACCCGATCCGGAAAACGATCAGGAGAACACATCGGTAACTCGGCAATTCGTCCTGATCGACGCTGCCTCAGGAACGATTCGCTGGAGCCGTGAGTTGACGACGCCGGGGCGAATCGTGGTGCCTGATCTCCCAGGACGCTGGCCGATGGTGCTAGTACTCGCCAGTCAGATGAAGCAGCAACCTCGTCGCGGCAGTTTTCCTCGACCAATCAACATTCAAGCGGTCACAGCGCACGTGCTCAGCCGCGAGACTGGCGAAACAGTGCTGACCCAGGAAGGGGTCGATACCGGCAGTTGGATTGGCTGGGTCGGCGAAACACAGCCGTTCCGCATGCAAGTACGGTATGGGAGCCTGACGCTGTCCCTGAAGTGCCTCGATACGCCTGCAGTCGGTGAGCCCCCTGTCGAGATGCCGAAGTGACGCAGGGTCGGAAATCCGCAGCTCGAAATCCGAAGCAAATTCCAAGCACGAAATGCGAACTGAGTCCGCTCAGTTGGCACTTCGTTGAACCTGGGCGACGAACAGCACAGCATGACTCCCGCAGAACTTGACCGTTACGCTTGGCAAATCTGGACGCCTGACTTTGGTGAGGCGGGACAACAGAGGCTGCATGAGTCCTCTGTCCTGGTGTCGCGGTTGGGAGGCGTCGGCGGGACGGTCGCGTACTATCTGGCGGCAGCTGGGATTGGCAAACTGGTGCTCGCACATGCGGGGGACATCAAGCCGAGCGATTTGAATCGCCAGTTGCTGATGTCGACGCCGCGACTTGGTCAACCGAGGATTGAATCGGTCGTCGATCGACTGCGCGAATTCAATCCACATGTTGAGGTGGTCCCAGTGGCTGAGAATCTCGGCCCGCAGAATGCATCGCAGTTGATCGAACAGGTGGATATCGTGGTCGATGCAGCGCCTTTGTTTGAGGAGCGATTTGCGATGAACGCCGCTGCCGTCGCGCAGTGCAAGCCACTCGTGGAATGTGCGATGTACGACTTCGACGCCCAGTTGACGACTCTGTTGCCGGGGAAGACCCCGTGCCTCGCTTGTCTGTACCCGGAGCCGCCTCCGCACTGGCGACGGGAGTTTCCCGTATTCGGCGCTGTCTCCGGTGTCGTAGCCTCCCTCGCGGCGGTCGAGGTGATTAAGCTAGTCACCGGTCTCGGCGAACCCCTCAGGAATATCATGCTGCATGCGAACCTGCGGACGATGGAGTTCCGGCGACTCCCCATCGCACGCAATCTAGAGTGTCCGGTATGCGGTTCGATTTGACCTCGCTGATGCCACCAGATTGCTCGCCGTATCTTCCTATTCCCCGACTGTGATCATCGATGCGTCTTCCGACTCCACTTCGCATGGCCGCGTTGATTTCTGGCGGCGGACGCACGGTGCTCAATCTGCTCGACTGGATTGATGCCGGTCGTCTGCCAGGATCAATGCAACTTGTTCTGGCAAACAAAGACTGTGCTGGCGTCGAACGCATTCGCGAACGTGGTGTGCCGGTCGATGTACTTCGCGCCAGTGACTTTGGTGGCACCGCAGCACGCGATGCGGAACTTTTCGACCGACTTCGCGCCGCTCAAGTTGATGTTGTTCTGCTGGCAGGCTACCTCGCCCGCATCGAAATTCCCTCCGATTTCGAACATCGTGTGATCAACATTCACCCATCGCTGATCCCTGCGTTCTGCGGTCAAGGGATGTTTGGCGACAACGTCCACGCGGCGGTGATTCAGCGCGGCTGTAAGGTCACCGGTTGCACCGTTCACTTCTGTGACAACGAATACGACCACGGCCCGATTATCGCCCAGCGCGTCGTTCCGG
>JAGQQB010000149.1 GCA_020426425.1 Planctomycetaceae bacterium
AACTGTAAACGTCGTGTTCCTGGAGGATGGGGAGGGGCGGTGCCATGTGGGGTGACCAATGTGTGCGTCATTGCCGCGCGGACTGGATGTGCGGTCTCAAGAAGAACATCTTAGCAGGCAGCGTCCTTGGGCAAGAGGATCGGCAGTGGATTTGCCTTGTCGATCTGCCCGGTCGTTGGCGTGGTTCGATCGATTGGTTTAGATTCCCGTATGCACCCCGCAGTTGGCAATTTGACCGAGCGTAACTCACTTTGCGCTGAACATACCCCGGGGGAACTCGGCAACCGGATGTCATCGCGGAACGACTTGCAGTAGCAAATACACGGAAGCACCATGGCCAGACACTGGAGGTTCGCCCCACACGATCGCGCGATGATCGCGGAATTGTCCAAGGGATTGCAGTGCTCGCCCTTGCTGGCTGAGGTGTTGATTGCGCGCGGATTGACGACACCGGAGGATGCGAGGTCGTTCGTCACTGCGAACATGAACGATCTCATTCCGCCAGAAGAGTTGCCGGGCTTGCCGGCGGCTGCGGACCACATTGTCCAGGCCGTCCGCGATGGTCGCCGCGTGACGATCTATGGCGACTACGACGTCGACGGCGTCACCTCCACCAGCATCCTGTGGCACTGCCTGAAACTCGCCAATGCCCAGGTCGACTACTACATCCCCTGCCGACTGGAAGAAGGCTACGGCCTGAATCTCGACGCAATTCGGCAGCTGCATGCCGAAGACCCCCGGCGGCTGGTGGTCACCGTGGACTGTGGCATCTGCAGTGTGGCAGAAGCTCAGCTGGCACGGGAACTGGGTCTGGAACTGATCATCACCGATCACCATACGATGGGCGAAACACTCCCGGACGCCGTCGCCCTGGTGCATCCCCGGTTGCCAGGCACGGACTATCCTTTCGTCGATCTGTGCGGAGCCGGAGTCGCGTTCAAACTCGCCTGGGGGATTTGCCAGCGGTTGGGAGATGGCAGCAAGGCGTCCCCCAAGATGCGGGAGTTCCTGAAGTCGGCAGTTGGACTCGCCGCAATGGGAACGGTGGCCGATGTGGTCCCCTTGGTCGGCGAAAATCGCATTCTCGTGCGATACGGATTGAGCACACTGCTCGATAAGTCGACCCCCGGCTTGAGCATGCTGCTGCGCGTCGCCGGACTCGACAAGAATGAAGAACTCTCAGCAGAAGACATCGGCTTCGGGCTGGCGCCGCGCATCAATGCGGCCGGGCGACTGGGGCAGGCGCGATTGGCCGTGGAACTGCTCACGACTGATAACCGGGCACGTGCGGCACAGCTCGCGGACTATGTCGACCAGCTCAACAAGAACCGGCAGAGCGTGGAGCGGAAGATCTTCAAGCAGGCCAAAGAGATGGTCGAGGAGCACCCTGAGTGGGAGTCACATGCGGCGCTCGTCCTTGCGAGCGAAGACTGGCATCCTGGAGTGATTGGTATCGTCGCCAACAGGGTGGCCGAGCACTTCGAGAAGCCGGCCATCATGATTGCGCTCAGTTCAGAAACCGGTGTCGGTCAGGGATCTGGCCGCTCATATGCGAATTACGATCTGCACTCCGGCATCGCCGCTTGTGCGGAGTACCTCATTGGTTTTGGCGGGCACCGTGCCGCCGCCGGATTAAGGATCGCCGCCGATCAGATTGATTTCTTCCGCGAGGCTTTCGCTGGTGATGCAGGCGAGAATCACAATGTGACCCAGGAAGACACCGAGATCGCCGTTGATGCTGAGATTGGTCTGGAAGAACTCAATCACAAGTCAGTCAAAGAGCTGGAATGGCTGGGGCCGTTCGGTTCGCAACATCGTCGACCGGTCTTTTGTGCTGCGCATGTGCAGCTTGTTGATCCTGCCACTCGCATGGGGGGCGGAGACCGACATCTTTCGCTGCGCGTACGGCAAGGTCAAAAGGTCTATCGCTGCATTGCGTTTGGCAAAGGCGACTGGGCCGATGAAATTAACGAAGTCGATGGCCCACTCTCCATCTGCTTCACCGCCGGGCTCAATCACTATCGTGGGTATGAATCAGTGGAACTGACGCTCATCGACTGGAAACCAGCCACGGCCCCGGCTGTGAGAGTGATGTCGTAGAGCTTCCAGCAGGAGCCCCCAGCAGGATCGCTGTCATGTCCCAGTAGCAGGGTCGCGGCGAGTTATTGTTGCGAGTCGTCCAGACCGGGGATACACTCCCCGCTCGACAGGCCTCGTCTTCGAGCCTGTCCCCGGAGAGGTGGCAGAGTGGCCGATTGTGCAGCACTGGAAATGCTGTGTCCTGGAAACGGGACCGGGGGTTCGAATCCCCCCCTCTCCGCTTGTTTGGGCTTGGCCTGTGTCAGGTTGGGCCTGGCTGATGTGTGCGGTAGAGGTGTTTCGCTGAATGGGTCTATGCGGGCAGCTTGGGAAGATCGACGGCTGCCGTTTGATGGACGATTGCCGCGTTAGGGCAGCAACCATTCGCCTCCAACCATCAATCCATGCACGTACATGCTAGACCGCGACCGGCTGATACCGATTTCTGGAGTCGCCGATGGATCGGCGTTGTTGTAGGCGATGCTGTCGTAGGCTCGGTATACGCTGCCGGTCAGTGTGAAGTCATAGCCGACATTCAGTGAAAAGTTTTCGGTGACGTGAGCCTTGGCGTAGAACGCCAGATCGAGAATTGGTGCGAAGCGGGTGAACTCGTCGGTCAGGTAACGGGGGTCTTCTGCAGCCAGGCCTTGCGAGTTGACAAGTGTACCACCGACAGTTGGGCGGTAGATTTCCTGGGTGTAGAGCGCCTGTTTCACTTTGTTGAAACCAGCCGCAAGTTTCGGCTCGAAGCCGAGGGTGAGGTACTTGGTTTCCATCAGCATTCTCAATCCAATCTGTGGACCGAAAATGTGGTTGAGATTGTCCATCCCGATGCGGTGATTCAGGACGATGTCGGCTCCCGCATCGTCCTGGCCGCTTATGTCGGCGCCGGAGATATTCATCTTTTCGCCAAACCGCGTGTAGCGGAAGCCGAGCATCGGGAAGATCTCGATGTGCGTGTTGGGCGTGACTGGTCGGAAGACCCAGTTGCCTTCGGTGCCCCACATCGTGGCGTTGAGATCGACACGCAGACCGTTGCTGAACAACAGCATGGCGGTATCGGAGGGCGATCCAGCCTCCAGCAGGGTGATGGCGGGGATGATGTTCGTGGTGATGCCCTGAGCGGTGACCGATGTCGGATCGATTTGAATCAGATTGTTGGACTGCTGCAGTGTCCATGCCTCGAGTTCGAACGCTTCGTCGAAGATGGGGATGCCACCAGCGATGCGTGCTCCATTGAGTTGCCCGTGATCTGCACCTTCGGCGATCTGATATGCAGCACGATTGTCGGCTGGAAGTCCGGGCACCAGGCCGATGCCTGTATTGTCGGTGTTCTGGTTCCTTAGGAACGTTCCGCCAAGACTGGCATTGATGGCGGCGAATTGTTGGCCCTGATCGTCGAGACGCACGCCGGTCACGGGGTCAGATGCGCGGAAAACCGAGCGAGGATCGGTCGTGGACATCGGCGATCCGACGAGTGTGTCGCCGGGGCCTTCAATGGACCACAGCAGGTAGTCGGCGCGGAACCAGCTACCGCGGAAGACTTCGTTGATCCGATGGTGTGGGCGGTCTGGTCCGTACCACGCATTGGTATGATCTGGCACCAGCTCCTGCGTGTACTGCGGGCCATAGCTTCCACCGGGAGGACACCATCCTCCACTCGGAGTTCCCCACGCAGGCTGCCCCTGCCAGTCGCCGTAACCATGCCACATCTGTGGATTCGGTGGACCGGGCAGCGCGCCGGGAGGCGGACCAGCGTAGCCAGCAGGGACATACGGTCCTTGCGCCAGCACGGCTGTTGATGTCCAACTGGCCAGTGTGATGAGCACCACTCGAGACCAACGTGTCATCGGGATCATCCTGATCGGGCAGCGAGTTTAGGGGGGCTGCAATGAATCAGGTCACTGAATCACTGCCCGGCTCCGGCAAATCCTGCCGGTACCGGCTCGACAATCCCTCTGTCGAGAGCGCATGTACGCCCCGTCATCGGGAGTATCGGCTGTCCCGGTTGGTCAACTTGCGTCGACTTTGAGGCGTTTCCTGATTCTGCCGGTTCACGGAATCGAAGCGGCAACGAGTCATCTTGGTTGTTGCCGGGTCCACGCCCGTTCGAGCTACGACTGCGCATAGAAAACTCCCGCCAACAACAGGGTGCGGGCGGGAGTGTGATGATTGTGATTTCAGATCACTTTTCGAATCGCTGGGCAGTGAGCCACGAAATCCGCAGCACGAAACTCGAAACAAGCCCCAAATCCGAATGCTCGAAACGTCATTGGCGAAGAGATTCGCCGGGTCCAGCGCACTTGGCTGTTTCGGCCTTTCGGATTTGTTTCGAGTTTCGGATTTCGTGCTTGATCCGAATGAATTACCAACCTTGAAGTTGCTCTAGCGGAGGACGCGCTACGCGGTCTTCCAACTCGGCTTCTCAGGCAGATAGCGGTCGAACTCGGCGATCAAGGCCGCCTGATACTCGCCTGCGAACGTGCCAGCGAAGAAGCGGTCGCAGGCTTCGTCGAGGAACCGGCTCCAACTGTCTTCTTCGTGACCAGGATTGATGGGATAGAACAACGCGCCCACTGCCTTCGCCGCACTCATGTCACCAGGGGCATCGCCGATCATCAACATCTTCTCCGGCTCGTAGCCGAACTTCTGACACGCGGCGAGGGACTCCTTCTTGCTGCCTGCCTCCTGACCGCAGATGCACTTCACAAACTGATCGATGTCGTGCTCAGCCCACTCCTTTTGCAGGGCGCCATTCGGAGTCGCAGAGCAGACGATGAGATCTGCCTGCGCCTGCATCTTGACGAGCGCCTCGCGCACGCCGGGGAAGGGCGGAACACCGTGGACCATGTCGTTCACACAGTCGTCGACCGCCTTGGACCAGGCGTACGCCTGCTTCAAATCGGGATCGCCGGTCTTCTCGGCTTCTGGACCGATTGTCTTCGTGCCCAGCTTTGTCTCGCGCCCAACCCAGTCACGCACCCCTTGAAGGGCGGGCAAATTCACGTTGCGGCGTTGAACTTCCGGACGCTGTGCGAGCAGATCAAGCGCCAACAGGTACGCTGGGAAGCGATTGGCTCCGCGTGTCTTCGAGTACAGGTTCGTGAACTCACACGCTTCGCGGGCATACTTGGAAATCGCCTGCAAACCCATGTGGTTGATGAAGTTGGGGATGAAGCACTCCTTGTGCTTAATCTCCATGGAGTCGAAGGCGCAGCCATCGGAATCGATTCCGATCAGAAAATCGTGCTGCTTCTGAAATCCATCCAATCCCAATTGAGACACGTGTATCACTCCAAACTCAAAGACGGAACTTTGGCGGCGAGGGCCAACCGCAGATGCCGCTGACTCGACCGCAGAGAGAGGAGGCTACCTCCACACACACCTGGAAACGCGATGCTTAGGGCTGCTCGGTCTCCCGCCTGACCCGGTTCACACGGCTCCACCGTGTGGGAGGTAGCCTCTTCTCTCCGCAGGAATCGCGCGGAAGCCTCAAAGAGTATCGAGGCAGGTACCAGATTGCAAATTCAGCAGTGGGAAGGTTCCAGCCTGTCCGGCCTGCCGATCAAGGTTGCATGGTCGCCGCAATCGTTCGCGTTTAGTTCGCGGTCTTGATTGCATCAGCGCCGGTTGTTCCGATCAACTCTTGCAGGTACTCAGGACGACTCACCAGTTCGAGTTGTCGCTGTGCCGTCTGGAGTCGCTCGGTCAGAGCATTGCGGAAGACCGGGTCGAGCGATTGCTGCGAAGCGAGGTAGTTGTCCACTGCGGCGACATGGCGACTCCAGAGCGCGATGTCGCGCTGCTGCTTGGTCCGCAGACGCTGTTGATACCAGTCGCTGGCGAGCAGTGCTTCGCGGGTGAACATCTGGCGAATCTCGGGATCCCGTTCGTCTTTCCCTTCGTAGTCTCCGTGAGCCATGATGTGCAGCAACGCTTTGAGCGGAGGGCAGGCGTCATCGACCGAGCCATCCTCCAGGTACTGCCGCCCCACACGTTCGTACGCTTCCATAATGTATTGGACGCCATCGACAAAAGCGTCCAGGTCCTGGGTCTCAGGTCGCAAGATCGCTTCATCAAACACGCTGCCGGGATTGTCGAACACGCGCCCGAAGTAGCGATTCACGAAGCGCGACGTGATGCGATATCCCAGTCGTCGTGCAGGGACTATGCGACCATCGTCGAGTTCAATGTCCTGGACTGGTTCGAGCAGCCGCTCCTGGATCATCCACGCGGGATTGCGTTCCCGGGTTGACAGCCGGCACCAGATCTCGGGTACCAGCAGGCTGATGTCGTGATCGAACTGCACCTTCGGTCCAACGTGACCCGCAGCTGTCGAAAACCCATCGAGTCCGGTGAGAATCATGCTCACCAGTGCGGCGTTCAGATCGGCCGTTGGTCGCAGCGCGTTGAATGGGCCTTTCGTCAAAGCGCCTTCGCTCCCGGCCCCGGTCGTCGAGGGACTCTTGCCGGTGAGCGAACAGATGTAGTCCATGAACAGTTCAGGCAGTTCCTGGTAGTGGATCGGATTGTAGACGGCGAGTGACCGGATCCCCTTCTCGGGGACTGGCGGATTGTTGCGACGTCCAGACAGGATCGCATTCACTGGCAACGGGACTCCCTGGTCGATCGGAATCCCGCGAAACAAGCGCACGCCCATTTCGGCGACGTAACGGGCAAACGGATCGACCATGTCGGGGCGATCCTGCAGATAGCGAGGGTTCTTGGTCGGCACTCCGCCCACGCGGCGCGGATTAGCGGAACAAACGATGTAACCGCTCTCGCCTTTTTCGACCGAGCGCAGCAGACGCTTAATTGGATCGGTGAAGGCGTCGAAGTCGATCACCTTGGCCCGCATCTCTTCCACCTGTTCGCGATTCAGCGGTTCGTAGTTCGAAATGAAGTTCACGTCGCGCCGCGCCAAGTCCGCTTCAGCCTGTCGGTCGAATCCTCGATTGATCGCTTCGTCCGGACGTTGGAACAACCGGTATTCGCAGTTCTGAGCGAACTTGTACGCGTCACCGGGAAAGTAGTCGGGCATGCCGGAGAGAGCGGTCGCTGGTACAACAGTGGAGGCGGTGATGTCGTCTTCCGTCTGCACCTTGAATGCCGCAATGAAATCCTGCCGGACTTTGAACAGCCGCCACTGCTGACGGTCAGTGTAACCGACCCGTAAATAGGTTCCCACGAGCGTGCGATTGTCGAGTTTGAGTTCGTGTCCGGAATGCCCGTTCACCTGATCCACGCTGAAGTGCGACTCCCAGTCGTCGCCCCACTCGGAGTGATAGAACCGCTTGATGGCGAATACCAGCGCATAGATGTGATCCGGCAGCGCGTTGAGCCATGCGTTGTATTCGTCAGTATATTCACTCGACGGTGAGAGCAGTTTGATCACGCTCCCGAGCGAACGACGTGGACTGAGGACCGACCGACTCGAAAACTCGCCGTAGTGCTGGTCGGCCGCTGCCGCCTCGGTCCAGCGATTCGAGTAATCGCGGGCGAAGATCTCGCGGACGATCTGCATGTCCTCTTCGAAATCGGCGACGAAGATCGATCCATATTGCATGTAGTCCACGAGCGACTTGCTGATTTCGCTCTTCCCGCCCCCCGACACCGTGCATGGTTTGTGGCAAAAGATCCCTTCACCGCCAGTGCCAATCAGTCGCCACGATGGTGCCGAAGGATGCTTCTCCATCCGCAGACGATATCCCGACGGCGCCATGTACACTTTCCCTGGAGCCAGTGGGATGGAGTGGGTTGTCTCGCCACTGTTCCACGAAACATGTTGTTCCCGCAGATTGGCCAGCGCGTTCTCCGGGATGTACAGCAGGTCGGGAAACTGTCGATCGATGCCGTACCCTTCTGGCTGCACATCGATCCAGGGTTCGTAGTCGCGGACGACATCGGCGAAGCTGCGGTTGTTGTAGCGTCGTGAGTTGAACTGGAACTCGTCCCCCAGGCTCCAACTGGGGAACACCAGCGCCCCACCGGAATGTTCTTCCTCCGCATTCCCGAGCAGGTTTGTCGCATAACTGATCTGTGTCTTGACCTCCTTCTTGCAGTAGCCGAAGTAGTTGTCGGCGATGATGGTCACGATCACGCCGGCCTCATTGCGGCATGTGACTTTGAACGCATCTCCATCGTTGTAGAGTTCATTCGGCTGTTCCCAACACATCCGATCGCGCTGCTCACGCGGCGTGGCCTGGCTGATGTGTGGCAGGCCGAGTTCCTGCTTGGTCAGCAACGTCAGGTGAGGGGCGAGAATCACGCATCCTGTGTGGCCGGTCCAGT
>JAGQQB010000150.1 GCA_020426425.1 Planctomycetaceae bacterium
GGCTTGCGATCAGGCCAGCCGGGAAAGATGGAGTCGTCCGCTAACGGACCGTACTGCTCCACCCATTTGTGCAGTGCGGGGTCTGGTGCTGGGTGACCGTCCGCCTGGGCCATCGGCTGATGCTGACGCAGTCGGTGATACCAGCGTTCAGCATCGCGGCGATCCTGGTAGTGCTCCAACAGTCTGAGTTCCGTCGCCTCGCGCAGTGAACCATCGGTCAGCGCTGCCTGCGTCAGCAATTGCAGTTCCGCTTCGACATAACTGGCGATGTCGGTCCAATGCCGCCCCGGCTCCGCCCGCAAGCGTTGCCCCCATGGAGATTGATCCAGTCGCGACAATAGCACTTGGCGATCAACCGCTGCGTCATCAAGCAATGACTGCAGCAGCACCAGTCCCTGGTCCTCGACAACCTTTCGTTCGGCAGCGGTCATCGCCTCCCAGGCCGTCGCCCAGCGTCCCTGCAACCAATGGTCGAGTCGAGTGATCGGCATACGACTGGGCGGAACCACCCATGACTCGTCCAGCGGTGACGACCACAACCGCACAGACGCCACGAGCGCCGACTCCCAATGGCCCGCAGCCAATGCCTGCTCGACCACCAAGCGGTCCCAAGTCTGGGATGTCGTCGGATCCGCCTCCATCTGCTGCCGCAGTTCGCCGAGAACCGACGCTGTCCCCAGCGCCATGCCCCATTCCAAAACCGTTTCAACACGGAGTAAGGCGAGCTGACTCGCCGTCGCATTCTCTACCGGCGTCGCCAGCATCTCATCCAGCAGCATGACCGCCCGCGCATGCTGCATTGCCTGACGCAATCGCCGCACCTGCGCGATGCGGTCTTCCATGGTCGCTTCTGGCCCAAGTTGTCCGCCCATCGTGTTCGCTGAACCTTCGAGCCAATCGAGTCCTTGATGCGAGAGCGCAACAATCTGATCATCCCACTGCAATAACACCGAAGGAGGGGCGAACTGTTGCGTCGTGGGCAGAGCATGGCCCCATGGTCGCGCCATCGTTCGGGCGGAGAGATCGAACTCCAGCAGTTCACCGGTCGCCGCCGGCACAACATACCGCTCGCCGACCAACAACCCGCGACCACCAGGAACTGGCATGCGCAACTGCGCTAGCGTCTCGCCCGTCTGCAGCGCGAGTGCACGAATGTCCCGTTCCTCCTGCACGAAAACCTCGTCCCCCACGACACCAATTAGCGACAGCGCCTGCGGCAAGTGTTGCTTCCAGATCAATTCGCCCGTGCGAGGATTCAGCGCATGCAGCCGATCACTCTCGGGACAGACCACGAGCGTGACTTCAGCATGTTCTTCGGAGTCGGCATCGACCAACGTTGCAGAGATGCATTGGGAACTGCGCCAACCCTGCCAGTTATGTACCCCGAGCGCTCCGGTCCGCGATTGATGCACCGGATGCTCACGCACTGGCAAGTCCGATCGACCGAAGCGATACGCCCAACGAAACTCCAGTGAAAACCGATCCACCGCGACCACGCCTCCGGCACCGGTGAGACAGATCAGCAAATCACCCTGAGGCACAATGCGTCCGGCACGTCCGGCACGTCCGAAGTCGTCTTCAATTTCCGTCGCCAATCGCGACAGATCGATCACACGCTCTAACTGCCCCGAGGTAGGATCGATCGCCAGCAGCAACAGTTGGTCCCGTTCGCTCGATTCAGCGAGTGCATACAGTCGCATCCCATCCAATGCTGGTGGACTCGCAAAGAACACGGGCGCCACTGCACCTCCCTGCATCGTCCAGGCAGTCTCGCCCGTTCCCGCCTGTAGACAAACAAGCGTTTGCGTGGGAAAGGTGTGCCGTTGAAGGTTCCCAAAGATCTCAAATAATCCCGCCGCATGCTCTGGGACAATCTCAAACAGTCGCTGCCCGTCGGTAACGAGTTCGTTGAACGTCGCTTCGCCATGCATCCGCATTAGCAATTCGAATTGGGCTAAATGGGCCTGTAATGGATCTTCCGGCGGCTGCGACAGCGCATACAGTTGGGCCGAGTTCCACTCGTGCGGGCGAAACCACTTCTGCTCGCCGGTCGCTGCATCAATCGCACTCAGGCCCAATGGCTGCGAGACGATCCAGGTGCCATCGGCATAGCAGCCGTTCCAGGTAGGGGGCGGATACAGACCATGCTCGGCCAGATCCTCCAACCCTCGCTGCACTAACTCCCTTGCGGCCGCGCCAACCTCGAACGAATGTGACCACCTTGGCACGACCGAGAGCGGCAGCACGATGGACGATTCGTGTACAGCGGTTACGGCGTCCCGCGCAGGACGCTCCAGCCGTGTTCCATCCGGCAATCGCAGCTCAGCGAGCACATCGCCGAATCGCTCCCAGAATCGCTGCCGATGTTCCGGCAGGTCCGCGAGCAGCCTCAGATATCGCACTGCCAGTTCCGGGCGGCGTCGCAGCAAAGCCTCCGGTTCTGGGGCGCGTAGAATCAATTCTTCGCACGCCTGCGCGGCGACAAACCAGTCCCCTTGTTGAAAGGCATCCTGGCCAAGCAGTTCCCACGCCTGTTCACCTGCGATCGTCTGTCGAAAGACGCGAGCAAATCGGCGGAGTGATTCGCGATCCTGCTTGGCAATCACTTCGTCCAGTCTTGCACGCGTTTCCACCGCAACCCGACGACGAAACACCTCCCGCAACTGAGGTCCCGATTCCCGCAACAACCGATTCGCCTCAGCCGCTGCATGGTGATAAACCTCATGCTTCCCCCGCACGAACACATCTGGCGAGTCCACGAGAATGCCATGCAGCATCGTCGCCAACTCGTTCCATTCCCCTTTGTCACGCAGCTGGCGTGCTTCAGCAAACGCCTGATCAACCGCCCGCTCATGCCCAAACCGAATCGACCTGCTCAGGTTCTCCTCGTCCTCTGGCTCGGCAACATCGCTTGCGTGTTCAATCTCGGTCGGGCTGGTCGGAGATGCTGCCGCCGGTGAGCCATCGACCGATTGCTCGTCATCCGCACGTGCCGCAGAGATCGCACACGTCAGAAGTACGAGCAAGCAGTGAAGGCAATACAGCGAATCTGCAACACGAGAGCGAGATCCCGTCGTCGCTGTCCACGACAACTGCGATCTCCACCTTGTGCCGAACCTGCTCATCAGACTCCCAGATCGCGCTTTAAGTCGGACACGCTTGCCTGCAACTCGGACAATTGATCACGCAGGTCGGCAACTTCATCCACCAACGCCACATGTTGCTGCCGCAGTTCCTGAAGTTCGTGCGTCAGTTCCACCGCAGGCGACGCAGTCACCACCGCGGCCGCTCCCACTGCGGGACTGACCACCGGGGTCGACGCCCGAGTTTCAGCTCTGCTGCTGGCGGAACCAGCAACTGAATCGTCCTCATCCTCCCCTGCGGCCATCGGTGCAAGCTGCTGTCCTTCCGCGGCGAGATAGAACCCATGATCAACTTCCACACCACGCCGTTCCAACGATCCGCTCGCCTGCACGTACCCTTGTTCGAGCAGCCCCTGCAACTCCACTCGCAACGCATCCAGGCTCTCAATCGGCACCATGCGACTCGCCCGCGCGCGGAGTTCCCCCAACTGCTGACGCCCCCGTAACCACAACTCAGCCAGCAATGCGATCTGTGCTTCGCTAAAAGGAAACCGCTTGCGCACGTAGTGCCGGAACCGCTCCGTCCGCCCGGTACTGGGGAGCACGACCGCGACCAGTCCCAGTTCGCGAAGTTCGTCCATGGCGCGTAGAACATCGTCTTCAGAATAGTTGGTGACCGGATCCCGGTTGCTCTTCTGATTGCAGCCGGCGGTCGCCGCCTTCAGCGTCAGCGGATACTGATCGGGTGTCGTCAATCCTTTTTCAATGAGCACGCCGAGCACCCGGCGCAGTCGGCGTCCCAATTCACGGACTTGAGGAAGTTCCACACCGGGATCTGTCGAGTAGGAATCCATTGCTCACTCAGTTCTACGTAATCGTTCGTCGTTGCCGGGCCGATGCCTCGGCTTCCCCCGTCAGCAGTGCTTTGGCCACCTATTCCTTCACCGCACAATTCGGCAACTTCGCCTTGAAGTCGTCGAGGCCGAACACGTTTGTATTGCCGATATCCAAATTCTCCAGCGTTGTGCAATCCATCAGCACTTCGAGTCCCGAGTTGTCCGTTTGCGTGCCGCGCAGATTCAGTGTCTTCAGTGGCAATGCCGCGACCACCTTCAACCCCTCGGTCGTGATTGACTGGCAACCTTCGAGGTTCAAATCCTTGAGCTTGCTCAACCCTGCGAGATGCGCCAGTCCTTCGTCATCGAGGCTGCCGTTCCATAGACTCAGCTCTTCCAAGTTCTTGAACTGTGCCACGTGACTGACCCCCTCATTGTCGATCAGCATTTCGCCCAAATCGAGCACCTTGAGTGATTCCTTGCCACCCACCGCATCGAGCCCCGGTCCGCGAATCGCTGCTTCCCGCAGACTCAACTCCTCCAGTTGGGTCATGCCCGCACAGGCTTTGAGACCCTCGTCCCCCACGAGCGTCCGCATCACATTGAGCGACCGCATTTCGGTCAGCCCCGCGAGATGCTGCATTCCTTCATTGCCGATCCCGCAGTCCTCCATGGACAGCACGCGGAGCTTCTTGAAGTTCGCCAACTGCTCCATGCCTTTGTCGGTCACCAGATACGAACGCAGCTTCAGATCGACCAGATTGACGAGCGGCGCGATGGTCACCATCCCCTTGTCGGTGATTTCATTGCAGCCGCGCAGATCGAGCACTTTCAACCGCGTCAACTTCGCCACCGGCACCAGACCTTCGTCCGTCGTGCGCGTATACAGCAAATACAGCCGCTCCAGATTCGCGAGCGGTTCGAGATGCTGCAGACCAGCGGCGGTCACATTGGTGCAGCGGCGAAGACTCAGACTCGTCAGCTGCGGCATCTCCTTGAGGACCGCCAGGCCCTCATCGGTGACCTGACCGTTCTCCAGACTCAACATGGTGAGCGATGGCAACTTGGTGAACAGTGCGAGCTGTTCATCGCTGACCGTCGCCGTCCGGCAGTCGGCCCCGGTCACCTGACCGCCTTTGTTACGTGCCAACTGCACGCCCGCTGCTTCGAGCTGCTGGACCGCTTCGGCATCGTCGACGGGTACGGCAGCCGGTACACCCTCGTTGGGCATCTTGCTCGGACAACCTGACAGCAGACAAATTGAGACGACACAGATTACGGGGAGTACGCAGGCGCGATACAGGACTCGGATGGGCACAATCAGTCTCTCGTTCAGGATTCAAAACAACAGCTGTCCGCAGACGGCCAACTGTCGTACGTCTTTTCAGAGACTCATCGTAAGAAGATTCCCGGCGAGAAAACAGCGAATGCTCACGACGTGCACTTCGCGAAACGCCTCTACACGCCAATGTCCCGAGCGCCTATCATCCTGCAACGTCGAACTCCTGATCCCTGGTCCCTTCACAGGCGGCACGATGCCCGAACAGATCTGGTATCTCCAGCAATGTCGCCTGTGCGAACAAGTGACACCGGAGCAGCTTGAGCTGCTCGAAAACCAGGCGCGCGTCAAGACGTTTCCCAGGAACTCCACGATCTATCTGCCGCAGGATCTCGCGAATCATGTGTACCTCCTGCTCGAGGGACGTGTGAGGTTGGTGTCAATCACACCAGAGGGGAAACAGGCAATTCTGGCACTGTTCGAGCCGGGCGATCTTTTCGGCGAACTCTCACTCGTCGGCGAAAACCGTCGGGAAGAGTTTGCCGAGGCGGTCACCAAATCAACCATCGTTGCCATTCCCCGGGCAACGATGGAACAGGTGATGCAGCAGAATGCCGGCCTGACGTTGGCAATCACCAAGCTGATTGGTTTCCGTCGTCGGCGACTCGAACGACGGCTGCGGAATCTCCTGTTTCGCACCAATCGCGAGAGACTCGTCGCGCTGTTGTGGGAACTCGTCGAGCAGTACGGCACGCCGATCTCCGAAGGAACCCTGATTGACATTCGTCTGTCGCACCAGGATCTCGCTGGACTGATCGGCGTGACGCGAGAATCGGTCACCCTGGTCCTAGGGGAATTGCAATCTGAAGGACTGGTCACCGTGGGACGGCAGCGCATCGTGGTCACGAGTCTCGAACGACTGGCCCAGGCGGCGGACGAATCCATTGATTCACTCCCCCCTCACCTGCGACCGCCGTCAACTGGAGTCCCCACGACATGAACGGATGTTGCCGCATTCCCAGCCGAACAATCCCTAGAAAACAGACATTGTGTGCTGTCTCACAGACCACATCTCTGCGACCGGTCGATACTATTGAGGTTGGAAACGTCGTTGCTGATGGCGTGTGGAAGAGGCATCTGCCCCCAATTGCACTGAACCTTGGCCCCAGAATCCTTCCCCTTGGTCCCTGACGCTGCACAGCCTCTCCAGCAACGCGCACTCTAAGCTCGCAGTCACCAGGCCGCGATCGAGATACTGCAATGACCACAACCCCCGAATTCCCTGATTGGACTCCCTGTCCGCCCGGCATGCTCCAGAATCTGGCTGGCGATTTGCGACGTCAGCATCAGTGGCAACGTCTGCGCCGCAACTCTGGAATTGCTGCGTTAGTACTCGTCGGATGCCTCACCGCCTGGACGCTCTTCCCACGCAGTCGTGAATCCAATTACGGGGGGGTTACCTGTACGGAAGTGAAACAAGCGACGCCGAGCTATCTGGCTCGGGAACTGACCAGCACCTGGATGCAGCAGATCGACGAACACTTGCGGCACTGTCCGCGTTGCCAGAAGTATGTCGATGACTGCCGCAAACATCCCGAAATGCTCGATTCATTTGCTCAGCCCTCTGCAGCGGCGGCCCAATCGAATCATCCTTCCGCTGTTCGTACCGCACTGCTGACGCGATTACTGCAGAAGTCGATTGTGCTGAGCGAACTCGGCAGCCGACACCTGCAATGAATCCCGATCGGGATGAGCCACTGCCTTGGCAGGCGGATGGTTGGATCGGCAACGGACCTGCGCGACGTGTGGCCGTCACCCTCGAAACATGCCTGCAGAGATCCGGCTGGCACAGCGACCATAAATGCCCGTCACGAGCGACGTTGTTCGTCGCGACATCTTGACTCCGCGTCCCTCGAATGCGGGTCTACCGATTGGTTTCAGCGTCCTTGGGCTGCCCATCTGGCTGCGGCAGCCCGAGCGTGATCTGATTCACGACGAGTCCATCGATCGGGACATCGTCAGCGATCCGCGTATCGATGATGAAACACGACGTCAATAGGCCCTGCTTGTTCGTCCGGACGTAGCGTTTCTCGAACGCTTCGAGCTTACGGGACGCAATCGGTTCCGCCTTCTCGTAGAGCGCATCGAGTGTGATGGCCGGGGCTCCTTCCTGGTGCGAGCCAAGCTGATCTCCCTCTTCGTCCCACCCCTGAGGTACCGGTTCTGGCTGTCCCGGCCGAAGCGGCTCCAACGCAGGCTGCATGAACTTCTGAAACGTCCGCCGGAAAACTTTATTGTTACGAATAGTGATCGTGGTCTGGGTCCGCAGGCCGGAGAAACTGCTTGTACTCACGGTATACAGGTAGTTCCCATCGAATTTGTCACGTTGTTCGCCCCATTGCTGGAGTGCCTGCTTGACCAAGGCCACATCACCGTTCGCTGCAGCCGGTTCGGCATGTGCCAGTTTCAGGGTCCTGGGGACGGCGAACATCGCCGCGTGTTGACGCAGATCGCGGGTGCGTCCAGGCTGATGTCGAAACGTCAACACGGCGCCGTCGCCGCCCGGCTCAGTAGTCAGCACTGGCTCCAGTCGGTCCTGCCCCGACCCCTGCCAACGAACGAACAGTAGCCGTTCTTGCTCAAGATCTACCTGCTTCTTGATGGCCTGCAACAGATCCTCCCCCGCCCCCAACGCTTTGACCGCGTCCCAACTGGTCAATTCAACAGGCTCCGTCGGCTTGCCCGGCCTGCCCAGAGCGGACAGACCGGGTAAGTCGATTCGCCGCACTTCGGGCTCAGCACCATCGACGATGACCGGACACAGGGCAAACAGGATCAGTAACTGCATTGAGCGACGAAACACGATGATGACCTTTTCTGATGCGAAGATGAGAGATAAACGCAGGCTGAGCCAGGCAATGCTAACAGTGCCCCAGCGACATCACCTGCCACTGACTTCTGGTTTCGGGACGTCAATTATCACCGGAGAGTTCCCTCAATGACATGGAATTTCGGCAAATCGTTGAAAGATCGCCTGTCGGTCTCCCCTCCGAGTGACCGCAAGACCCGCAACCATTGCCAACCGACGAATCCCCAGGACGACGAAGTGACCTGCGTCCCGATCGACAATTCGTGACACAATTCTCCGCGCATTGTGAGTTGGCTT
>JAGQQB010000151.1 GCA_020426425.1 Planctomycetaceae bacterium
GTTCTGCTGCCAGGCCATCTTGCCGGAGCTGACAAAGATCGAGCGCTTGCAGGAAAACAATCAGCCGCGCATGGCGCTGCAGGCGATCGACAAGTTGCTCAAGGATCACCCCGACCACGGCTGGCTGGTCACTCAGCGGGCAATGGCGCTGTTCAACGAACAGCGATTTGGCGAAGCCCGCGATGGATTGGTTCCCTTCCTGCGGAAGCATCAGGACCATCCGTTGGCCAACGTGTTGCTCGCGACAGCCGTTAGCCAGCTCGAACCGTATCCTGCGTCGAAAAAGGTGATTCACCGGGCGTTCCTCAAGAGTACTCAATCTGAGCCGGCCCTGGTGGCCCTGCTCGCCGGTCGCATCGCTGCGTATCATTTGGAAGAGGGGAACTTCATGGCCGCGCGGCAGCACATGGCCATGGTGCTGCGGCTGGGAAGCGATCAGGAACGCCAGCAGACGCTGATGGCGATGCTCGAAGTCGACGCCGATGCGTCGATCCCTTATCCACTTCGCGGCGCGCATCCACTTCCCAAGTACACCCCCGTCGAAGGCATTGTCCCGGACTTCAAGAAGGCGATGAAACTCGCTGCGCTGGGCTGCTTCGAAGAAGCCGCCGACGCACTCGAAGCGGTCTCCTCTCACGATGCCGACAGCCCTCAGATGTGGCATACGCTTGGCCTGCTCAGGGCCTGGGATGGTGATGGCCAGCGGGCGTGCGCAGCGCTGCACAAGGCGGCTGCGCTCTATGCCGATCAGCAAGCTGCCGTGCATGTGGAGACGCTGGCTCAGTTAATCGAGCGCGAACTCCCCGAGAACGCCATTTGCACCAGGATGCGAGGCTTTGAAGTTGAGTCGGTTTCGAAGCTGCTGACTCGGCTCGACAACGAAGACCGACTGAGTCGCGCACCGGTCGATGGAACCGACCAGGACTCCAATGTCTCCGCCCGCTATGACATCCTGGATCGACCGCAACCAACCGACGCCGATCTCGAGTCGCTGACGGTCGAATCCGCTCCCCGCATCATCGGCCGCGTCGGCATTTTCGATCGTCGCAATGACGAAAGTCCGGCTCGCGCTGTGGTTACTGGCGTAGAAGGTGATCGCCTCAACCGCGCGACCGAAGTCTTCGTCAATGCGGCGGGCGATCTCGCGAAGGAGTCGGCAGAAGTTCTCACGCGGCCTGGTGAAACAGAGCCCGATGACCTCGTCGTGCGGCATCCCCGCGACGAAATCACGCTTTCCGATGCCGTCTTCGTACCACCGAAGACGCCCGGGCCAATTCGCCGGAAACTGCGGCTTGATTTGCTCGACAAGACTGTCAACCAGACCTGGATGAACGCGCCGCAAGCGGCACTGGGCGACAAGTCACCAGCTCAGGCGAAAGGAGACGCGAGCCTTCAGGTGCCCCTGGCCGCCGCCACTTATGTTCTCGACACTTTCCTCGATGGCCGTGATCTGATCTTGGACATCAAAACATTGCGTGACGAACTGGGGGTTCCGCAGCCGCCTGAGGTAACCGTCGAACCAGGCACCGACCTGAACTCGCTTTCATCAACTCAACTCCAGCACGTCGATTGCAGCAAGCTGCCCGATGACGTGTTCGAAAAAGCGATGCAGCGGATTCTGGTCACCAAGCATTGTCGCCATGGCTACGAGGTGCTTAAGGAACTGCTTGAGCACCGTCCGGAACTGATCAAGAAGGATATGCAGGAAGCCTCCCAGGCGCATGCGACCCTGGCCGACATCTGTTCACATGCATTGCGGGATCAGGAGGCGCTGGAGTGGGTGGAGAAGGGGTTTCAGTTTACTAAGGACCACGAAGCCCCCTTCCAGGCGCAGCTCTTCTGGAAGATGCGTGAACTCTCCTATCGCGCCGTCGATCCGAAGGACCCGCAACTCAAACCGCTGCTGCTGGAACTCTGGAACCACTACGGCTCAAAGATTCCGCCCCTCCGCGAACGCCTGCGGGAGGTCGTCAGCCTATTGGAGATCGACGCTCCGTGGGACTCTGCCATCCTCACGGCCCAAACCGTCTCCTCCTCCGGCGGTGCAATCCTGACCGCCGAGACCGAAGAGACAGTGGCTGGCGAAAAGAAACTCTGGCTGCCTGACTGACATCTGCTGGTCGAATCCGTTGTCTCCCGCCCCACAGCTCGCTGCTTACATCTCGTGCAGCGAGCTGTGTTGCGTTTGGGCGAGTTTCAACTCGTGGTCACCAGCATCTTTCCCATGTTCATCTTTCCCATGTTCATCTTTCCCATGTTGCAGCCAAGCGAATCGATCAGTCGTCCTTGTTCCGCCATCGACCAGCAATGAACGGATGCCAGGACTCCTCGTTGTCGCGCTTCCAACTCGACCGTGTGGCCGTGAGTTGCATCAGCATGCCGCGTTTGGGGTCACGAATGACGATCTCCTCCTCCGTGCGAGAGACTTCCTGAAACGGGACCGGCTCACCCTTGTTGACGCCAAAAACGAGGATCTTGAAGTTCAATTCCTCCCACTTCTGGCCTTCCACGTGCTGAAACCAACCTCCCTCGTAGGCCCACACGGTCCGACTCTCAGGCGGCTCTGCATAGGAAGCGGCGGCCATGCTGAACACCAGCACCATGATTGCAACACACTTCATCACATTCTCCTCGCTGTGGGAACAGTGACCAAAAACGATCCGCCGCAAAGCCGCGCCTGACGTCAGCGGTTCAACGAGGCTCCGTACGCAGATCCTTCAACGACTCGCCGCAACATGTGCGGACGAGCAACAATGAAGAGATGCAACTCTTGTTCCAGAGCGGCGATCAGCCGGCGGTCGCACGATATCTGCCATGCGATGGCTTCGACCCAATGCGACGATGGGACACGTTGGCACACCGCCTCTGGGGCTCATCGCAAATTGGCGTGCCAAGCGAATGCGGGGGACCCAGCTTGTGTCACCAGGACAGCAATCTGTTGACGATGTGATCGAGCCGACTCAACGTGGTGGGTCTCCAGACCACTGGACCGCACCGCGATGCACTCCTACCCCAGCAGTTTGTCCTCTGGCTTCCAGATCTTGCGAAGCTGATGCAGCACCCTGTTGCAGAAAATCTCGTGCTGGAGTTCGGGGATAAAGCTGTTGCCGGGTGAGAGCTGTCGGGTGGAGTCGAACTGGATCGCGGTCAGGCGGAACTTGTCGTGGATGCGATGCTGGAACAGGGGGTGGCCTTGCTCGTCGAGTTGGACGATGGACTTCCTCGCGGAGCCGCAGCGAGGCCAGAGCCGGCCGAAGGGTGTGCCCAGCCGACGCCAGGCCAGCGGGAATGTGTCCTTGTCGCCATAGACGATGCGATACGTGAAGTCGGCCAGGCTGTTGTAGTGCAGTGCCAGCGCCAGTTCGCGTTGGCAGCGGGACTTGTGAATCATCATCTGGCCCGACTCCGCCCAGACTTCGTCGTCGACAACAAACCCAAACGCCCGGCCCACACGCTCGTTGACCTCGGCATTGGGGATGAACGTGTCGGGACAAAAGACTGATCCGGTCTGGACGTACGTCGGACAATCGAACAGGAAAGCTGGATCGCGGGTCGGATAGCTGTCTGCATCGAGCAGCAGGATTTCATCAAAGCCGCAATGCGTTAGTGCGTAAGCCTTCAGTTGCCAGCCTTTCTGCCAGTTGGGCATGAATCGGAACGTGGACTGCGTCTGGCGATGATGTTCTTCGGCATTGCGGCAGACTGCGCCCTGGTCGAGCAGCAGTTGCTCCATGTGGGCATCGACTTCATCATCGAGATGCCACAACTCAATCGGCAGGTCACAGCCCACATGCCGCAGCACCCGAATGGTGACGTATGCCGAGACGAGATACCGCCCCCCCCCCACGACCACAATGCCGCGACCTGTTCCGACATCGTCATGCGGCACGAAGTCGGCAATCGCCTGATCGGTGAGATTTCGGAAGGCCTGCTGTACGTTCTCCCACTCCCAATAGCCATCGGGACGCCGGGTCGGAGGCGCCTGCAGAGAGTCTTCCACCACCGGAATCGGCGTTTGCGGAGTAAGACGCAGCGCGTGAAACTCACGGACCAGTTGCGGATCGAGCGGTACGGTGGTCGGTTGGTGAAACTCGCACGACTCACAAACCGACGCCGTTAATTCGCCGAACGCGACGAACCCTGGCGCCACGCACTGGGCGCGATGCTGCTCGTCAAAGTCGAGATGCTGACAGATGTCTCTGGGCATACTGATCTTCCCCGAAGACAACTAGGCCGAAGCCGGCGTGACGATCAACGAAGCGGGAACCGCGACTTTCGGCGGGAGTCCACTACAAGAGAGATCCTGCATGGTGTTCACGCCAACCGGATTCCAGTGCTCACCGGGCCGCAGGAATTTCACAACGGTCTCGTAGGCTTCAAACGACAGACTCCAGACCCCGTCTTTGAGCATCAACCGGACGGTTAGTTCCTCGTCATGACAACTCCAGCGGAGTGTTTTTGTGCAGCCGCCGGTTTCCATCAACAGATCGCGGGGACCGTTGAACAGTTCGACCAGCGGGCCAAAGAACTCACACGGCTCAATCCGCCAGACTGGGGGAACGACCGCCGGAAATGTCGGCGCTGCCTGCTGTGCCAGCTGACTCGACTGCTGCGCAGTGTGCGCTTCTTCGCAAGACGTCCTGTCCGAACAGCGGCCCTCGAAAATTACTTCATCACGTTTTGAACCCGTCGAAGGAAATTCCAGCCACACGACCAGTTTGTTCGCTGGGAGTGAACCACTGGCACCGCATCGAGCTGGTCCCAGTTCGTTGAATTCCCAGTGGCCATCCGCCGAAATCGAGTCGGCTGGTGTCGCACCATTGGGCGGGTAGGGTGGAGGGGAGGCACCTGGATCCATGATCACCGCGAACACGGAACTCGGTGCATTACCTACGTGATCAAGGTCGACGCCTCGTGCACAGATCACGCCGCTCATGCCATCGATGGATTTCACCAACGCTTCAGACGTGGGCGTGATGATCGTAAGCGGCACAATGGGAACCCCCTCGGCCGGAGGAGGACCTGCTGTCGCCGCCACCATCCCCAGTTCAGACGCAGGCGTCGCTTCCGCCCGACCGCAGTCGGTACAAGTTCTTACGACAGGCTCCCCGCCGGTAAGCGGGATCTCGATGCTGATGTTGATTTTCGCCGTAGGTTGTCCGCTCACCGTTCGAATGCTCCCGCAATTTCTTACCCGTCAGCCCGATTTCATTCGACCGTGTGTTTGAACATGGCCTGCCGGACAATGGTATGACTGTGCCATCCGATGACTCCAAATCCTCCTATACTTTGCTCCTTGGTGACCGTTGTGTACGGATTCACCTTCACCAGGTCCGGGCACTCTTGTCCACACCAGGACACCTGTTTCAATTCCTGGTCCTCAAACTGCAATTGCAGGGTTGCTCCTCGAACGACTGAGGCGACATCCGGCAACGTACATTCCTGAACCCGAATTGTGTTGATATCCATTCCGAACTGATCACACTCGACCACATCGTAGGAGAGATGCAAGGTTGGTTTGAGTTTTTCCGGGACCATCACAGTAATGATTCTTTGGTATGTGGCTCCTGGACCATTGTCAAGCGGTTTGTATCCCCAATAGAACCCCCAGCCGCCGACCCATTGCGGTTGGAAAAACGTGGCCCGGACCTGAGTGTTCTTGGCTTGGGACTGCCAGAGTTCGATGACTCCCATACCCTTGACCGTTAACCAAAGTTCGCGTTTGGCTTCATCGAACTTCCATTCTGAGTCCTGCACCAGGAGCGGCCAGTGTACGACCGTCGGCTGCCGTGCAAATAAGGGCACCCATTGTCCGGCAGGGACCACAGTCTCAAGATCCTGCTCAGGATCGGCCACGAGTGTGAGCGCTTCCACGGTCGGCGTAGACGCTGGAACCGTCGCAGCGTCCGGGGGGTCGTCAGCCCCCTGAACAGGACTTTGCCCGGGCGGTGTTGCGGAAGAACTGTTTGTGTCCGGCAAAAGCGGCTGCGGCGCTGCCGATGGCGTAACCGTTGGCCACAGGTACGGTCCCAACAGTACGGCCAGGAACGGTAGCGCCAAGGCCGCGAGTAGCGATGGCGATATCCGATTCCAGGGAGACGCGGCGACCGTTTGATTCGATGGCTGTACCGTTGTGACAGACTCGCTGTCGTCCGCCGCAGGTGGCATTGTCGAACTTCCGCCACCGCGTGTCGTCGACCCGACAGCGGCGGCATCGAACGATCCAGAATCGGGCCGGCGAGTCGCCGCCGATTGCCGCGATCCCGGAACAGCCTGTCCGGGAACAGACCCGGAATAGCCTTGCCGCCACGACTGCAAATCTTGCGCGAGGTCAGCAGCGGTCTGGTAACGGTCCTTGGGGTTCTTTTCGAGACAGCATTTCACGATCCGCTCGATCTCGGCGGGGATCTGATCGTTGATCTGCCGCAGCGGTCGGGGGTCGTGTTTGCGGATGGAGTCAAACAGATCGGAGACCGTCCTGCCGCGAAACGGAAGTTGCCCCACGAGCATGTGATAGAAGATCACCCCCAGCGACCAGATATCACTGCGGCCATCGACCACAGGGGTTTCGCCACGGGTTTGCTCGGGAGACATGTACGAGGGCGTGCCAGCGACAAACTCATCGAGATTCAGCTGATCTTCAGCGCGCAGTGCGAGTCCGAAATCGCTGATCTTGGCGCGCCCCCGTTCATCGAGCAGGACATTGCTCGGTTTGAGATCGAGGTGAAACACGCCGCGCAAATGGGCATAGTGGGCCGCCTCGGCCAACTGAATCATGAGGTCAACGGCGTCGAGCAAATCACAGCGGGACTTCCGCAATTGGTGGGATAGTGTTCCGCCGGGCAAGTACTCAAGCACGGCAAACGCACGGCCATCTGCCAGTTTCCCATGATCGAAAATCGGGACGATCCCGTGATGCGAGAGTTTCGCGACCGCTTTGGCCTCGTCCAAGAATCGTTCGAGGACTCCCGGCTGTTCCAACAAATGCCGATGAGGCAGTTTGATGGCGACCTGACGATCGAGCCCCGAGTCGCGTGCCAGCAGCACCACGCCAAATGCACCTCGGCCCAGCGGTCGTTCGACCACGTACTTGTCAATTCTTCCCGGCCAGTCATCGTTTCCCCCAGAGGCGACCGGGCCATGCTGCCCCCCTGGCAGACCGCGTGTGGTTCCCTGCTCTGATGCCGCCACGTTCGCACTGTCGACATCTGCCTGTTGTACTTTGTCCTGCACGAACGGTTCGTCCGTTACGGGATGCCAGGTGGCTCCAGCAGCCCGGATGGTCTTGGGGCCTTTTGAAGCGCAATCGGCGATGAGCTTCGGCAACCAGTTGGGTGGTCTTTCAAACAGGTCTGCGTACGTTTGCTCCGAGGGACATTCCCCGCGCTCGATCCGTTTCTGAACATCGAGTTGAATCAGTTCGCGCGCGGTCGCATCATCTGCCTGTTGCAGATACGACTGCAAGAACCCTGACTCGTCGCTCCAATTCTGCGTGAAGCGGTGCAGCAGATTCCCGACTGAGTGATCCATGCCATCAATCCAATTTGGAAGCCCTGTGGCATTGACGAAATGTCGTTAAACACGTGAACCGAGTCTATCACGCGGTCCCACCCGTGGCTATTGTGGACTTGGCTGGGGTGTGGAAAACGAAGGGGCGGGAGTGGGCGATCACCACGTCAACGCCCTCCACGCTCAACGAAGGTCGCAGGTCCTCCAACGTTCAACGTCGCAACGCTCATGCCCTCAGAAGCTGGCCAACTCGATTGGGTGCTCGCCACACTGGCGCATCAGCGACAGGGCTACTTCGTAGACCTCGGCGCCTGGGACGGGTTGGAATCGAGCAACACGCTGGAACTGGAACGCGATTACGGTTGGACTGGACTCTGCATTGAGCCGCTGCGGTATCAGGCGTTGACGCGCTATCGTCGGTGCCACTGCGTGCAGGCTTGGTGCTCCAATGGCGAGCATGCGTTTGATGTGATTGAAGAGGGGCAGTGCAGTCGACTGGTTTCCCCGGCGGGTGGAAACCAAATTCGCACCCGCACGCTCACGTCGGTGCTGCTCGAAGTTGGTGCTCCTCCCACCATTGACTACTTCAGCCTCGATGTGGAAGGCGCAGAGTTGCAGGTGCTGCAGGGGATCAGCTTCGAACTCTACCGGTTCCGCGCGATCACCATGGAAGTCGATAAACCAACGGCTCCCGCTGCGATCGATTACCTGATCTCGAAGGGGTATGCCCCAGTCCACGAATTCCGCATGGGGGACTATCTCCTCGATCTCGGCTTCGTGCCAGCGCGGCGTTGAGCGAGTCACTCTGTGTCGCACGGGGCGTTAACTCGTGCAATGAGTTCGCTCGAT
>JAGQQB010000152.1 GCA_020426425.1 Planctomycetaceae bacterium
GGCTCGCTGGTGATGGCGTCGCAATCGTTTACTGGCTTCAATTACGAATACGACTTGATTCAAGCGGGGCAGACGCTCGGAGTGTTTGGCATTTCGCTGGTGGGGGTGATGATCACCGGCATGATGCTTAGCAGCATTCTGCCCAAGGTTCCGTTCCTCAAAGACATGATCCTCTCGCCGCCGGGTGTGACCGATGGACCGAAGCTGCGCCCCGAACATGAACACGCGGCGGATCAATTGCTCGGCGCCGTCGGGACAACGCTCACCGTCCTGCGACCGGCAGGCAAGGCGCGACTGAACGGACAACAATTCGACGTCGTCAGCGATGGCCCGTTCATCAATCAAGGAGCGGAGATTGAAGTGGTGCGGACCTCGGGGAATAAGATCGTCGTCCGCGAAGCAAACACATAGTCGTTGATCGCTCCGCCGATCAAACGCGCCGTGTGGCGCCGACAATCGGAAATGCAACCAGGCAATGTTGGCGACCAACGGACAAATGACTTGCACCCTCCCCCGGCGCAGCCGAACCGGGGAGGGAAGCATCGAGCCTGCGAGATTCGCGGAGGGGCGGACGCGATGTTCGACCGGAGTGCGTCAATTGAAAAGGAAATGACTGCGAGCCAAATGCCCTGCCGCCTGTTCTGCATCGTGTTCGTTTCCCTGTTCTCCGTCGCGTCACTCCGCGCCGAAGAGACGTTAACGATCCCACCGTTTGCCGACATCCCCACCCCAGGACATCGCGCTGCGGTGATCACGCCGGAATACGCCGGCACCGAAGTGCATCATCTCGTTTACTTGCCCCCAGACTGGACCAGCGACTGGCAACAGCGCGGCAAGTCGTGGCCAATCATCGTTGAGTACACCGGCAACAAGTTCCCGGCGGCTGGATCGACCGGAACCGTGGAAGGGGCCGGGTTGGGTTACGGCATTTCGCAAGGGAAGTTCATCTGGGTCGTGCTCCCGTACATCAATCAGCCCGGGACCGCGAATGAGGTGACATGGTGGGGTGATCAACAGTCGACCGTGGACTACGCGAAACGGAATGTCCCGCGCATCTGCAAGCAGTTTGGTGGTGATGCAGACAAGGTCCTGCTGTGCGGTTTCTCGCGCGGAGCGATTGCCGTGAACTACATCGGGTTGGCGGATGACGACATCGCCCAACTGTGGTGCGGCTTCTTCGCACACGACCACTACGACGGCGTCCGCGAATGGCGCGGCACCGACTGGGGCTCGCCACTGGAGCCGTATCAACAGTCTGCGACCGAGCGACTGCGACGTCTCGGCGACCGACCAGTCTTCATCTCCCACAACGGCGGTGTCGAGGCCACACGCCAGTTCTTGGAACCACGCATCCCCCTCGATCACGTCACGTTTCTCGATCCGAAGACAAGCGAAATCCTCGGCGCCTTCCCCAACGACACCGCCATCCACCCCCACAACGACCGCTGGCTGCTGGTGCCGAGCTTGGCTCGCGAACAAGTACATGCCTGGGCGGAGCTGGCGTTGGAGTAGTGTTTTTGGTCTCGAAGCCGGAGCGGTCAGATGGGGCACATCATTCGAGCGGACATGCAGTGTTGGCGCCGGATGCCAAGTTCTCATCGCGAAGCAGGGAGAACATGAATGGACGTCCAACAGAACAGTTGGCATGCTTGGGCTGCTAACGCGATACAAGCATGGCACACATTTTCAGCAATGCCACCCCGGCATTGCGTGACGCAATCTCCGGGACTGGCAATTCTCTGGCGTGATCGCGAAACTTTGGATCGACGCACTGCCCATCGTTTGGGGCCGTGACTCCCGTTGCGTTCAACATCACCACCTGCCGCCATGTATTTCATCGATCCTCATGTTCACATGGTCTCCCGCACGACGGATGACTACGAGAAGATGGCCCGGATGGGTTGTGTCGCGATCAGCGAGCCCGCATTCTGGGCGGGGTTCGATCGGGGGAGTGCGGACGGGTTTCGGGACTACTTTCGGCAGTTGACCGAATTCGAGCCGAAGCGGGCGGGGTGGAGCGGGATTCAGCACTACACTTGGCTGTGCATCAACGCCAAGGAGGCGGAGAATGTGTCGCTTGGGCGCGAGATTATTGCGATGATTCCCGAGTTCCTGAACAAACCAGGGGTGCTCGGGATTGGTGAGATTGGGCTGAACAAGAACACGCCGAACGAGTCGACCATCTTTCGCGAACATCTCGATCTGGCGGCGAAGACGAATGAACTCGTCCTGATTCACACCCCACATCTGCAGGACAAGTTCAAGGGGACCCGGATGATCATCGATATGCTGCAGGAGCGGAATGACATTCCGCCGCAGCGGGTGTGCATCGACCATGTCGAAGAGCACACCGTGCGGCTGGCAAAGGAGGGGGGCTTCTGGTGCGGGATGACGCTGTACCCCACGACCAAGTGTACCCCTGCCCGAGCGGCGGACATTATTGAGCGGTACGGCGACGACCGGATCATGGTGAACAGCGCCGGCGACTGGGGGCCCTCGAACCCGGTCGCGGTGCCGGACTTCATCCAGGAGATGCGCAAGCGGGGGCACAGCGAGGCGAAGATCCGCAAGGTGGTGTACGAGAACCCGTTGGAGTTCTTCTCGCAGTGCGACCGGTTTGCGTTCACGCCTCCGGCGTAAGGTGTGATTCGACCGACCGTGGGAGGGCCGAAGATGAGTGAGGATTCAGAACCACTGGGCTGTCTGGGATTCATCCTCAAACTGTTTGGCATCGATCTTGGGCAGTGGGGAGGCTCGGCATCCGGGATGGCCCGGTTGCCGTATCGGTTGCGAGACGATTTCCTGTCGCCTGCAGAGCTTTCGTTCTACCGCGTGCTACAGGCGGCAGTTGGCGATGAATGGGCGATCTGCTGCAAGGTTCGCTTGGCTGATCTGTTCTTTGTTCCCAGGGGAGATGGAGATACCGCCCATCGGAATCGAATCGATCGGAAGCATGTCGACTTTCTGTTGTGCGATCCTCGAACCATGCAGCCTCGGTTGGGGATCGAACTTGACGATGCTTCGCACAACCGTGTCGAGCGACAAGAACGCGACAAGCTGGTCGACGATGTGTTCGACGCCGCAGAGTTGCCGTTATTGCGCATTCCGGCAGCGCGAACGTACCAGAAGCCGCAAGTCATCGCGCTGGTCAAGGGGGCACTGGCAGACACCCCTCGTGAGTCGTTACCCGAAACGACCACCGATGCGGTGCCGGTCTGCCCGAAGTGCGGTGTCCCGATGGTGCGTCGAACTGCCTCCAAGGGGCGGAATCAGGGGGCCGAATTCTGGGGATGTGCCAACTATCCGCATTGTCGGCAAGTAGTTCAGGTGTAGCTTTTTGTCGTTCCCGGCACCGGGAATGGTCCGACCCTCTTTTGGCAGTGCGTTGCGACCATCGGGGACTCCCCTATAATCCGGCGGGGCGGCAGCTTGCGCTGCGCCGCAACTTCTGAATCGGACACGGAAAGCGACAGATCATGTTCAACTGGCTTCGCAACGTGATGACTGCGGTGAAGACCGTCCTGCAAGGGATGGCGGTGACGCTGCGGACGATGGCGAAGACGTACGACCGCAAGACGTTCACGGACACCTACGCGTATCCTGAGCGACCAGTTCCGGTGAAAGCCCGGTACCGCGGCTTCCATCGTTTCGACCTGACCACCTGCATTGGCTGCGAGAAGTGTGCTGCTGCTTGCCCGGTCGACTGCATCTACATTGAAAAAGAGAAAAGCCCGGTCGGCAAAGGCTTTCGGATCAACGGCTTCACGATCGACTACACCAAATGCATGTTCTGTGCCTTGTGTGTGGAACCGTGTCCCGTGGACTGCATCTTCATGGGGTCGAATCACGACTTGAGCTGCTACAGCCGTGATGGATGCATTGTGGACTACTCAAAGCTGCCACTGCAGGTGGCCTGGGGGCAGTCGACGTTGAATCCAACCGCCGTCGCCGAATCGAAAGTGCTCTACCAGCCAGTGTGGGTGAAGGGGGAGCCAAGTCCATTCGAGTTCGCGGAAGCTGAGAAATAGTGCCCACTGAGAGTCGCAGTCGGCGTCCCGTTGGGACCCGACCAATGTGAGCCATGAGCTGGTTGAGAAATCGATGAATCTGACACTGCACTTCCTGCTGTTCATGATCGCCGGAGCCAGTATCGCTCTGGTGCCGCTCGTGATTGGCTACTTCGTTCGACCGAATCTCCCCACCCCTGAGAAGGATGCGGTGTACGAGTGTGGCGAACCGACAATCGGATCGAGCTACATCCAGTTCGACATTCGCTTCTACGTAGTCGCGCTGTTGTTCATCATCTTCGATGTGGAAGTCGCCTTCTTCTTCCCGTGGGCGACAGTGTTCGGCGGTGCGACGCAACTGGCCGATACGCGATTGTCCGATGACGCCCGTCGTAATCTGACCGATCGACTGCTCGACCTCACGCCTGGAACGACCACCAGTGAAACGATGATCTCCGCCGCCGATGCTCTTCGCATCGCGTGGACCGGATTCGGCGACATCCTTGTCTTCTTCGCAGTGCTGATGGTTGGCTTTGCGTATGTCTGGAGTCGGGGTGATCTCGACTGGGTCCGGGCATTGATGGAACAAGTACGCGCGAACAAGCTGCGTGAACGTGAAGCGGCGGCGGCTGAGCGGAAGTCGCAGTTGGCATCGTAGGTCATCACGACCTTTCCGCACACGATTGAAGACTGATCTGGTTTAGGTGACATGATGACGGCTCAGGACATTCACGCCCTGCTCACCAAGCAATTCGGCGGCGATGTGATCACAGGCATCAATGCCGAAGCGAAGGACCCGTGGATCGAAGTGGCGGCGGCCCGCATCGCCGATGTCTCTGCATTCCTGAAAGGGAATGAGCAACTGCAGTTTAACTCGCTGACCGATCTCTCCGGCGTCGACTACTTCGAGCCAGATGCGAAGCTCGCCGCGAAGTTTCCATACGATCCTTGCGTGGCGGTCGTGTATCACCTGCACAGCATTCCGCTGAAGCACCGGATCGCCATTAAAGTCAAAGTCCCGCGCTGGAAGGATGACAAGCCGGGCCAGTTGCCCGAGGTGCCGACCGTGAGCCACATCTGGGGCATCGCCGACTGGCACGAGCGCGAAGCGTACGACCTCGTCGGAATCAACTTCGTGGGGCATCCGAATCTGGTCCGCATCCTGTGTCCCGATGACTGGGCCGGGCATCCGCTCCGAAAGGATTACGAGTTTCCGGAGGAGTACCACGGGGTCCGGAATCTGTAGGGGGGAAGCTGGCATGCTGGTGTACAAGGCGGCGTATGTAACGTCCAACGATGGCTGGGTAGTGGGTCAGGTGCTCGACTTCCCAGGTGTTGTGAGTCAGGGGCGCGACCTGGAAGATGCCCGACGCATGCTGGGTGCGGCACTCGTGGATGTCGCGGAATCGCTCCTGCTCGATGGACAACCACTACCGCAAGCCGATGCGTCCCTCACCGATGAATCGGCTGATCTTGAAGAACCCATTTACCTTGTGCTGGATGCTGGCGTGCATGTGAAAACCGTGGTGGACCGAGTCCTCTCATGAAACGGGTCGCCTTCCTGAAACATCTGACAGCGCACGGTTGTCAACTGAAACGTGAAGGAAGCGAACACTCCATTTGGATTCATCCTGGTAACTCAAGACAGACCTCCATCCCCCGGCATCGTGAACTCAGCGAGACCTTGATCAAAGTCATCTGCAAGCAACTCGAAATCCCGGCACCGCATTAACGAATTCATCAGCCTCATGTCACTTACACTCGAAGATCCCCGCGTCGTTGAATTCGATGTCCGTACGGACGAGATGCTGGTCAACATGGGACCGCAGCATCCTTCCACCCACGGGGTGTTGCGGTTGCTGCTGCGGACGGACGGCGAAGTCGTTCACGAAGTCACTCCGCACCTGGGCTACCTGCACCGCTGTGCCGAGAAAATTGGGGAAAACCTGACCGGCCCGCAGTGGATTCCTTACTCCGACCGCATGGATTACCTCGCGGCGATGAATATGAATCTCGGGCAGGCGCTGGTCTTCGAGAAGCTGCTCGACATCGAAGTCCCAGAGAAGGCGATGACGCTGCGGGTGATCATCGCCGAACTGGGCCGCATCGCCAGTCACCTCGTCGGCATGGGTGCGTACGGTCTCGATCTGGGGACGTTCAGCCCGTTCCTGTACGCCTTTCGCGAGCGGGAGATCATCCTCGATCTGTTCGAAGAAGTCTGCGGGGCACGGCTTACCTACAGCTACATCACCATTGGCGGCGCGACGCATGACCTGCCCGGTGTGATCACCATTCCGCCAGGACTGGCGCAGCTGACGAAGCGCGATCCTAACCTGAAGCTGGAATGGAGCGACGCCTGCCTGATGTTCCTCGACTGGCTCGAAGAACGCATCAAGGAGTATCACGCGCTGCTCACTCGCAACGCGATCTTCATCAAGCGGACCGCTGGGCTGGGAATCATGCCTGCGGAAATGGCGGTTTCGTACGGCTGCACTGGTCCTGTCTTGCGTGGCAGTGGTGTCGATCTCGATCTGCGTCGTGATGGCGAACCGATCTACACCCGGATGTACGAAGGCTACGACTTCGACGTCCCGGTCGCGAAGTTCCCGAACATCGACGACATTCCGCCGGAAGTGGTGCTCGGCGACAACTGGTGCCGCTTCTTCGTCCGCATGCTGGAAGTGGTCCAGGCGATTCGCTTGGTGCGGCAAGGTCTAGCGAAGTACCCCAAGACCGAAGGAACGTATCGCGTCCCTTACAAGATGACCGCGAAACTCCCCGCCGACGAGTGCTACCTGGAAACGGAAGCCCCACGCGGCCAGATGGGCTTCTACATTATCGGGGATGGACAAGCCGAACCGATGCGCGCCCGGGCCAAGAGCTCCTGCTTCTGCAATCTGGCCGTCACCGGCCCACTGTGCGAAGGAGTTCTGCTCGCCGACATCCCGGCGATCGTGGGTTCGCTCGACATCGTGATGGGGGAGATCGACCGTTAGGTCGTCCACGTTTGCCAGAGAAGTCCGACCGCGTGGAGCTCAGTTCGCCACTTCGGTGGGAAGTCGCTCTGGCTCCGGAACGTCTGGGGGAGTACTTGGTGCAAGCTGAGGTGGTGCCGCTGGCGGCGCAATGCAGATGTCGCCCATGAGTGGTGGCGAGGGGAACAGCCACTCATGCAGGTCGGTGTAGAGTTGCTTGAAAGAAAGCGATGCTTTGCCTGCGCGCCCGTTGTTCTGGGCATTCACCAGGCTGGGAGCGACAAACGCGCCCAGGATGACCAGGATACCCACCCCGATCGCACCCGCGAGTCGTTTGGTCGAGCGCCATACTTGCCGCAAGCCGACAGGGCAATCCTGATTGATGACCGTGCCATCGGAACGGCGAAACAGTCGGATGCACATCTGACCTTCCTGCTGCCGAATTAGGTCGATAGCTGCTTGGCTGGTCATGGTCGACAGGTCGTACACGCGTTTCTGGCACAGGACACACATCCGGGAACGGTCATCGCCCTCCATCACGTTCCAGTCGGCATCACAGGGAGAGGCGATTTCGATGGTGTTCAGGATTTCCAGGTCGGACATGATTGCACTCGGCAGATAGTCGAATGGGTTCCGAGCAACGTCGCTCAATCGGACATCCCTCTGAGGAGTTCACTCCGACAAATGTTCCCAGGATTTCGCGACATTGCCGGACTTGAAGGAATCTCTGCAGAAAAAAACATTTGTGAAATGATTGCAGAAACGCCGTTGGACGCGACGATGTTATTGGTACCCAAAAGGGCCACATGGTGGTGGCCTTCAACAACCTAACTTTGCATGACGCCGTGCCTTCGGGCATGTTATCCGCACCAGGACGGTCGCCGGGAGAATTCCGATGCGACCTCAACTCCGCTCTTCATTTCAGCTCGTTGAACTGTTTGACGAAGTCCAATCCCTGTTGATCCAGTACGATCGTTCTGCCTATGATCGGCAGAATCTGCCGACCCAGGGGGTCTCCTGCGCTCATCGAGCCGGGGCTTCCAGCAACCGGTCGGTCGACGCCAAGGATGCAGCGATGGACGCCTCAGATCGATCTCAGCCGAGCCAAGTTCAGGAGCAAGCCGCGCCTGAAGTTCCTGCTGGTCGTCTGACTGGGTCCGCCCGGGCTGAGCGACTTGCACGCATCCGCGCCGAGATTGCGGATGGGACTTACGACACCAAAGATCGCTTCGAGAAAGCGTTGGACCGGTTGTGCGAATCGCTGCTCGCTGACTGACCCCGCCGTTTACTTCGCATCGTCTTGAGCATTGGTCGACACATTCTCGTCGCCCAGACTCTC
>JAGQQB010000153.1 GCA_020426425.1 Planctomycetaceae bacterium
TGAGTCTGATCGCGAACTGCGTTTCGCCAGTCCAGTGACGCTGACGCATCAGCGTCGAAAGTAATGTCCGTCGGCCCTAGCGGCAGCAACTGGCGCACGGCGAGTTGCTGCACCGCCGCATAGCTCCGATGCGTGGGATCCAGATCACCGAACGGCCAGAGGGCCTGAGGCATCGCCTCATCAACCGGTGCGGTCAGATGCCCCCACACCTGCGAGAGGAGATGGCGGTTCCAGGGGATCTCGCGGGGATCGATCTGTTTGGCAATGGCGACAGCGGCAACCGCACCGGCCCCCTGCCCGATCGCCATGCTCTGATCGTGGAGTCGCACCGCACTGCTGACAATGCTCGTATAGCCGAGGTTCTTCTGCCCTCCGAGCAGGCCATTCATCGTTTCCGGAACGAGGCAACGGAGGGGGAACAGCGCGCGACCACTGTAGGGCGGTCCCCAGGTGCGGCATGGGCGGAAGGCCGTGGTCCATGGTCCAGCCGGGGCGTCGTCGGTCAGGAACTGTCGCCGCGTCGGATGAAAGTCATACTCGAACTGCCAACTGGCAATGCCGTCGTGCGGCATGGTGAGTGCATAGTTCGTCGCCCGTTCGCCATAGCCGGTCGTGTCCTGCTGCTTAAGCATGTACATCGCTTTGAGTCGGACTGACTCCCGGATGTACGGTTTCGGCGGCAGATGGTCGTCGGTGCCGAACTCGCGAGACAGGCGGAAGCGGCGGAAGCTGTGCGTCTGGTCGGGCATCGCATCATGGACTTCTGTTTGCAGATAGTGCAGGAACCCAAGCGAATAGTCCCGCGCATTTTGGAAGACGAGTTCGCGTTGCGGCCGCGTCAGTTCGACAATGTTCTTTCGCGACGCGCCCGGTTCCGTTGCTTCCAGTTGTGCGGCCAAAGCGGCAGGATACACGTCGAGTGGATAGTCAAACGCGGGGAAACAAAGCAGCAGCACATCGGGATGGGTGACTCCAGCAAGGTTGTAGTGGTCAACGATGCGGCGGCTTTCGTAGAGCCATAGCGGGTCGCTGGGATAGGAGTGCGCTCGATAATGGCGAGGATCGTAACCGGATGGTTCGGGAATCAGTGCATCGTTGGCGGTCTCTTCGATCAGCATGCAGTACGTGATCGGGTTCATGTCGGTCACGGGATAGTCCTCGCGCGAGCGCGGCGCGAGCGGTTCGCCGTAGGTCTCCTGCAGATCGGGACCGAATTCGTACGCGGCGCCACTCAGCTTGATGATGTCCCCCCAGTCCGAGGCGTCCAGCGTGAGTCGCGCCCGGATGGTGATCGTTTCGTCACCACAGGCAAACCGCACGCCATCGAGCCGTGTTCCCTGCTCGGAGAGCAAGGCTTCTTCGGGGATGGCCCGCGAGATGACGCGCAATTGTCGGCACTCAATATACGGGGTCAGCAACTCACGAAAGACTTGTTCGGCGTCAACCGGCCGCGCTGTGGTAATCACCCGTGTGTTGCCCGGTCGAGGATGTCCGTACTTCTTCAGATTTAACGCCTCGATGCCATCGATCACTTCGCGGAACAGACCGGATCGCGGAAACGGTACGCCGTGTCCATAACCTTCGGGACCCCGATTCTCGTCAATCGCGGCGAGTCCTTCGGCACTGAATTGCCCACCCAGCCAATCGATGTCATTGACGAGCACAATCGACGGGACACCGGCCCGAGCCGCCGCGACCGCAGCCGCACAACCAGACTCCGTACCGCCAACAATCAGCAAGTCGGTCGCTATCTCCTCGGCCTGCGTGGGCGCGTCTAAGGCGAGCAACCAGCCGCACATCAGCAACATCGATATGAAGCGCAAGGCCGTCACGCGACCATGGCAATCTGCGGCCATATGCGGCACGACGGTACCTAACACTCGATACCAATGCGATGGCGCGGTGACGATGGACTTTCGCACAGTCAGCCCTCCTGAAGTTGATATGATGTGAAGTGCTGCAGTCAGTGTGGCATTTGAATTCCCGCGCACGCAATGCTGCCGACTCGACGGTCAACCAGCGACGGGACAGCGACACGGATTTGATCAGCGTGGTTTCCACCGATGCGGTCCGGGTCAGCGCGATGTTCAAAGAACCCGGTTGGGCGCATCTTCGTGATTCCGGTATCGTGTCGAGCAATAGGGACCGCGTCGTCCCTGAAGCGACGAGCAATTTGTGGTGATCTGCGGTGGAGAATCGTCCGTTCTCATTGCGGAAGTCTCTCCAAGTCAACAACGGAGACAGGAACCCGTCCGGTGCCGATTCCCAAGCAATGGATTCTGCAACGTTTGCTCGCGCCGCTCCTGCGACCGATCACCCGATTGGTCGTGGGGTTACTGGCGATTCCTCTGTTGCGGCTCATCCGTCGCAAGGTGGCCCGCTGGAACGAATGGGATGACGAACTCGAAAAAGATGTCGAACAATGGTTTCGGGCAGCACTCCTCCTGCTGTTCGCCACCAAGAACATGGAGATGCTGATTGCTGCCTGGGTGAACGTGAAGTTCAACCTGGAGCTCGATCACTGGTACATCGCCGCCGGACGGATCATGCTCGCTGTGGGGGTCGTCGAGTCGATGCCGGACCAGCAACTGTTTTCAATCATTTATCCTGGCCCACCCAAGCTGAACTGGAAACGGGAACAAGGGGTGTGGGGCAACCTGCGGCGACAAGCGCTGCCGGTCCTGAAGGGCTTGCTCTGTCAGCATTTGAACCGATCTTCCCCGGTCCTGGCGATCATGGCGGCCATCTTTGATGGGACGGTTGGCTGGACGTGTTATTTGCTGGCGATCGCGCAGTACCTGATCATCGGCCTGGCGACGTCCCGGACGCAGGCGCTAGACGTCCTGTCCGAATTCGATCGTCAGGTCGCAATGCGACGCGAGGAATTGTTGGACGAGTTTTACCCAGAGGCGGAACCACGGCAGCCACGCCCCGCACGGCCGATGGAATCGTCGGAACCTTGACCATTTTGGCGGTCGTCTCCTAAAGTCCGAAGTCAATCTCAGCGCCGGGCGGTATGATATGCGTGATGACCGTATCTGTCGGGCAGACCCGTTTTCCAATTGACCGACGATTGGAATACACCGAGACCGAGTGAGACATTGTTGCGAGCGATCATTAGTGACATCCATGGCAACCTCGAAGCCCTCGAGGCGGTGCTGAGCGACATCCGTGAGCAAGGGATCCAGGAGATCTACTGCTTAGGGGATGTGATTGGTTACGGTCCGAATCCTCGTGAATGCATCGATCTGGTGATGCAGCACTCACAGGTCACGATCCTCGGGAATCACGATCAGGCGGCACTATTCGATCCAGAAGGCTTCAACGCCGGTGCCGAACGGGCCATTTTCTGGACCCGCAGCACACTGGAGTCAGGCGATCCTGCTGGCAACGAACGACGCTGGGAGTTCCTGGGCGAGCTGCCCCGCATGCGTCGTGAGGAACCCTTCCTGTTTGTCCATGGCTCCGCCCGCAACCCGCTCAACGAGTATGTCTTCCCGGAAGACATTTACAATCAGCGCAAGATGGAACGAATTTTCGGGTTGGTCGATCGGTACTGCTTTCAGGGACACACTCATATCCCTGGCGTCTTCTCCGAAGATTACAACTTCCAGTCACCAGAGGAGTTGAACTACTCCGCAAATCTGGGAGAGACGAAGGCTTTAGTCAACGTGGGTTCTGTAGGGCAACCGCGCGATGGGGACAATCGGTCCTGTTACGTGGTCCTGAACGACCACACGGTGACGTATCGCCGCGTCGCGTACGACTTTGAGAAGACGATCGCCAAGATCTACGCGATTCCCGAATTAGACAACTTTCTGGGTGATCGCTTGCGGGATGGCCGCTAGCTGGGGACCATGAGCGGTTCCGATCGCGCGGCCGATGGCAGCGAACGATCGCCCGATTCTTTCCCTGGAGCCATGGTTTGCCGGGGATTCTTCTTAAGATGAGTCAACAGCGGACGAATTGTCCCGCTGGTTTCCGGCAGAAGAGGCGGACTTCTTCTGCCCGGGACAGACGGAACCGCCAGCCTGGTTCGACATGGATAATCGCAGATTCTTCCTTTATCTCGCGCTCTCGATCGGATTCTATCTGATCTGGATCAACGTGGCCCCGCGCCTTTTCCCAGGCATGTTCAAGCCGCCGGTTCCCGAGCAGGTGGCTGCTGACGATGATGCCCTCAACGACAACAAGCCAAAAGCGACGATCCAAGACGAAGTCGAAATCCCCGAACCGGCCAACTTCCCGACCAAGACCGTGGAACTTGGGACTGAGGGCTATGACGCAGGATACTTGATTACCGCCGCCTTCACGACCAAAGGTGGTTCGATCGCCTGGGTCGATCTCAACGACCAACGCTACACCACACTGGATCGCAAGGCGAAGTTTCGCGTCCTGGGGCACGAAGTTGACTGGTTAGGGCAGCCCGGCGCCCTGATGCGGTTGCCCAACACCTGCGAAACTTCGGTGAAAGCGATCGATGATCAGCTCCGGCACCACAAACAGAATCTGCGCGAAGTCGACTGGGAAATCGTCGACCAGGGACCAGAACACATTCAGTTCCGCTATCCCGCCCCCGATGGCACGCTGGAAGTGATCAAGTCGTATCACATTCACAAAATGGAAAACCCGGCGGACAGTAATCCGGCGGCGTACTTGATCGACTTTGATCTGAAGATCCGCAATCTGAGCGAGCAGGCCCTGCAGACGACTTACGTGCTGCAGGGGCCGTCTGGCTTGCCGCTGGAGAATGGCGATTCCACCCGGGTCTACCGCGAGATCAAACTCGGCACTTTGAACGAATCTGGAGACGTGACTCCAATTCACATGCGGGCGGCCGATGTGATCGAACAAACCAAGCGGGCGGCCAAAGGGGTCAAACCCGTCGACACGTGGCGCGAGCCGATCAAGTATGCCGGAGTCGATGTTCAGTACTTCGCCGGACTCATCCTGCCCCGCGAAGACCAACATGTCGACGTCGATGGCGATGGTGAACCCGATTCGTATTTCGAGGTCGTCAGTCCCCTGCTCCTGGCGGGCGACGACGGGGCGAAGCTCAAGGCGGACGTCTCCATCTTGCTGAACTCCGCGCCGTTGGAACTGGCTCCACAGGCGGAAGTCGTCCATAAGCTGAACGTCTTTGCAGGTCCCAAGCGTCCCGACCTGCTCAACCCAATCAACGCCCGCGATGTGATCTACTTCGGTGAGATTCCCCTTGTCGGTTGGCTGCCGCCGTTCTCGTTGAACCCAGTCGTCGCCCGGTTCATCATGTGGTTCCTGACCTACATGCACGAATCGTTCGCGATCCCTTACGCCTTCTGCATCATGGCCATCACTGTGATGGTGCGGGGCTTGATGTTCCCCATCTCAGTGAAGCAGGTGGCCCAGGCAGAGAAGATGAAGCTGCTGCAGCCGGAACTTAAGAAACTGCAGGACAAGTACAAGGACAAGCCCGAGGAATACGCCCGAGCAATGGGCGATTTCCAGCGCAAGAACAACTACAACCCGATCATGGGCTGTCTGCCGATGCTGTTACAGATCCCGATTTTCTTCGGGCTCTATGGTGCATTGGGGCAGGCGGTCGATTTGCGGCTGGCTCAGTTCCTGTGGATCGACAATCTTGCCGGTCAAGACTCCCTCTTCGATCTGCCATTCACCGTGCCGTGGTTCGGCTGGACGAAATTCAATCTGCTTCCCATCGTGACCGTTGCACTCTTCATCACGCAGCAAAAACTGATGACTCCACCGGCCACGTCGGAGGATCAGGAGATGATGCAGAAGGTCAGCAAGTACATGATGGTCGTGATTGGCTTCATGTTCTATACCGTGCCTGCCGGGCTGTGCCTGTACATCATTGTGTCGAGTGTCTGGGGCTTTACCGAACGGTTCCTGATCCGGCGCTTCTGGCCGCACATTTTTGATCAGCAAATCGTCGCTCACGACGCGCCAGCGATTGTGACGACCGCCACGAACAGCGGTTCCAAAGGAACGGCAACAGCAACAGCCAACCCGTCAGAGAACCCCAGCTGGTTCCAGCGCCTCCTCGCCGCCGCCGACGAAGCCCGCAACGCCACGCCGAATCAGGCGTCGGGTCGCGGTGAATCGAACCGCAAGAAGAAGCCGAAGAAATACTGATCGCGACGCATTGGAACGTCGCTCCCAACCAGCCATCCAGCATCGTCGCCCGCCTGCGACGCGACGGCTGACGGGAGGGTCATATCACGCTTGCGAGATCTGGGGAGTCGATGGCAGCCGAATTCGCACCATCGACTGCAATTATTCTATCGCCTCAGCCATCTCAATTGTGTCCCAGCCACGCTCAACCAACTCAACTTGAGTCGGCTGGCGCACCACATGCAAGTCACTTCACTTCGAGCGCTTGCCGGCAAAGACCGACAGCAGCATCAGGGCGAGAAAGATCGGCACGAGCACCCAGGGACGGCGCACCATCAGGAACAGCGCGGCGGCAATCGCCACGATCCAGACCCAACTGACGTTGGTCCACGCGATCGCCCGGCCTTTTGTCGGGAGCGCCCACCACAGCGCACCCATCACCAAACCAGTCCGAATCAGCGGTCCACACCACAGATTGTCCGGCGAATCGAGAATCCACACCATCGCGCCAGCCAGTAGGCACCCGGCAGCAATGGCGGCGACCAGCCAGCGATTCGGGGTCTGTGGAGTGAGATTTGCAGGCACGGTGGTGGATGGTGACAGGCGGAAGGTCTACAGTGGTCCGATTGGTGCAGCGCGAACAGAGACGGAGATGGTATTCGCTGCCGATCCAATTGTCCGGTCACTTCACCTTTCGTTCGGCAAGACACGTAACTGGCGGCGAACTCCTGTTCCAGTCCACTCTTCCCCGTTCCTCCCCCGCTCCGAGTTGAGGCTTCGAAATGGATCGCGACGACCTCGCCGCAGAGTATTTGGATCTGCTGCCGTATGCGCCTTATCCCGTTCAGGAAGATGCGCTGCTCGCCTGGTTCACGCATCCCGAAGGTATTCTCGTGTGCGCTCCGACCGGAACCGGTAAAACGCTCATCGCGGAAGCCGCACTGTTCGAAGCACTCAAGACCGGACAGATCGCCTATTACACCACACCACTCATCGCTCTCACCGAACAGAAGTTCCGCGAGTTGCAAGAGGCGGCTGTCCGCTGGGGATTCTCGGCAGATCAAGTTGGCCTGGTCACCGGAAATCGAAAAGTGAATCCCGATGCGCCCATCCGGGTCGTCGTGGCGGAGATTCTGCTCAACCGTTTGCTCAACCCCGAACAGTTTGACTTCGAGCAGACGGCCGCTGTCATCATGGATGAGTTCCACAGCTTCAACGATCCCGAACGGGGCGTCGTGTGGGAACTCTCACTCGCCATGTTGCCCAAGCATGTGCGACTGATGCTGCTCTCGGCCACGGTCGGCAACGCGATCGACTTCCTCGGCTGGTTGCGACGGCAACATGGGCGGCAGCTGCAACTGATTCAAAGCACGGACCGCAAGATCCCGCTCTCGTTTCAATGGGTCGGTGATGAACTCCTCGCCGAACACGTCGAATGGATGCAGACCGGCGACGAAGAGACCCGCAAGACACCAGCCCTGGTCTTCTGCTTCAATCGCTCGGAATGCTGGAACGTCGCCGAGCAACTCAAAGGGAAGCGGCTGCTCGCCGATGGACAACAGCAAACCCTCTCGGACTGGCTCGATCAACGGGATTGGTCCATTGGTGTTGGCCCGAAACTCAAGCAACTGCTGCTGCGGGGTGTCGGTGTGCATCATGCCGGTATGCTCCCCAAGTATCGCCGCCGTGTTGAGGAGTTGTTTCAACAGAAACTGCTCTCGGTCTGTCTCTGTACAGAGACGCTCGCGGCGGGCATCAATCTCCCTGCGCGTTCGGTCGTGATGACGTCGCTCATCAAAGGGCCGCCGGGGAAGAAGAAACTGATCGATGCCAGCAGCGCGCATCAGATCTTTGGTCGCGCTGGTCGTCCTCAGTTCGACACTGAAGGCTACGTGTACGCGCTGGCGCACGAGGACGATGTCCGCATCGCCCGTTGGAAGGCGCAGTACGATCAGATTCCTGAAGACACCAAAGATCCAAATCTGATCCGGGCCAAGAAACAGCTCAAAAAGAAGATGCCCACTCGGCGGGCGAATCAGCAGTATTGGAACGAAGACCAGTTCCAGAGGTTGATTGCCTCTCCGCCGCTCAATCTCGCGAGTCGTGGTGAACTTCCCTGGCGACTGCTCGCGTATCTGTTGCTGAATTCGTCCG
>JAGQQB010000154.1 GCA_020426425.1 Planctomycetaceae bacterium
CTGGCTCAGCAACTGCTCGTTCGGGCGATTGTCGCCATGTTCTGGGATGCTCCGTACAAGGAAACGCTCGTGCATTGGCGGTCGGCAATTCACGACCGCTTTATGCTGCCGCACTATCTCGAAGAAGACTTCGCAAGAGTCCTCCGCGATCTACGGCAGTTCGGTTTCCACTTTGACGCGGAGTGGTTCGCGCCACACATCGAATTCCGCTTTCCTCCCATCGGAAGTGTCGCCTACGACCAGATTGCGGTAGAATTAAGGCAGGCGATCGAGCCGTGGTATGTCCTGGGCGAGGAACCGGCGGGCGGCGGGACAGCACGCTATGTCGATTCGTCGGTCGAGCGGCTGCAGGTCAAAGTTCAGGGACTGTTCGACGATCGTTACACACTGTGTTGCAACAGGACCGCGATTCCACTTCGGCCGACAGACGAACCAGGTGAATGGGTGGCCGGAGTTCGCTATCGGGCATGGCAGCCGCCAAGTTGCCTGCATCCGACAATCCCCGTCCACACGCCGCTGGTTTTCGATCTCGTCGACACGTCGGCAGGTCGATCGATAGGCGGTTGTCGCTATCACATCGATCATCCCGGAGGTCTCAATCCCGGCGTGTATCCGATCAATGCGCTGGAAGCAGAGAGCCGTCGCGCGGGCCGATTCTTTCCATTCGGACATACGGCGGGAGCGTTTCAAGTTCAGCGTATCGCAACGCATCCTGACGCCCCCTGTACACTCGACTTGCGACGGGCGCCTTGAATGGAGGAGGACAGTGCTTCTTCCTGAAGCTGGTTCCAATCAGGGCGGTGGTCGCGCGGCGCCCAGAGGATTTACGACTCCAGGATCACCCGCAATTCAGGATCAGGTGCGATTCGGGGCACGCTTGCGGCTCAGTTGCCGGACAGGAGTTGGATCGAGTCTCTGGCGAATCGATGAAGCGGCTTGGCAGCGGTTGGACGGGGTCAGTACAACTCTCCCATCCTGGCCGCTCAAGGATTCACTTCGGTAGCACATGACGTTGACGACCCCTTCACAGTTCGACTTCTCGCAACTTGCCTCGCATGGAGCGGGAAAGGCGTATTCCGAAGCCTTTACGGAGACCGGTGTCCCTCGCGATCACTGGGAATCGCTGCTCGCCGAGATCCAACAGTTACCGCCAGCGGAATTGGAACAGCGTGTCGGTCAGGCTCAGCAGATCCTGCGGGAAAACGGCCTGACTTACAATGTGTTCGGTGGACAGGAAGGATCCCGGCCATGGACGCTGGACCTGTTTCCGACCACGCTGTCTCGTCCTCAGTGGAACTGGTTGCAGCAGGCGGTCAGTCAGCGCGGGCGACTGCTCGAACGCATCATTCAGGACATATACGGTCCGCAGGAATTGATGCGGGAGGGCATTCTTCCGCCGCAGGCCATCTTTCAACAGGCGAACTATCAGAGCACGTTTGTGGATCTGCACAGCCCCCTGCGGCGATCCTTGTTGCTGTACGCGACAGAACTCGCGCGGGGACGTGACGGTCTGTGGTACGCCATGGCTGACCGCACCGATGCTCCGGTCGGTCTGGGCTTTGCCTTGGAGAATCGAATTGTCACGGCACGGCTGATGCCGCAAATGTTTCATCAACTGGGCATTGAGCGTTTGGCGCCGTTCTTTGTCCGGCTCAAGGAGTTTCTCGAACAGTCTGGCGAGACCGGAACGCAGCCGCGTATTGTGCTCTTTTCCAAGGGGCCGTACGGACGATTCTATTTTGAAGATGTCTATCTGGCTCGATACTTGGGTTTCACGCTGGCGGAAGGAGGAGATCTCGCCGTCAGGGACGATCAGGTGTTCCTGAAGACCTTGTCCGGGTTGTGCCCCATCGACGTCTTGCTCTCTCGCACAGTGGAGGGAGAACTCGACCCACTCGAACAGGGCAACGCTGCGGCAGCGGGCGTACCCGGCTTGCTGCATGCCATTCGACGCGGCAAGCTGCGGATGGCCAATACGCCCGGTTGCGGGCTCCTCGAATCTCCGTTCGTGATGGCGTTTCTCCCGCAGATGTGTCAGCACCTGCTCGGCGAGCCGTTAATGTTGCAGTCGATTCCGACGCTGTGGTGCGGCGATCCCGACTCGCTCAAGACGGTTCGCGAGCGGTTCAAGGAACTTGTGATCAAGCCTGCGTATCAGCAGAGCGGATCGCGGGAATACATCGTGTCCAGGTTGTCGGCGACCGAACGTGCCGCGCTGCTTGACCAAGTCCAACAGAACCCGGACGCGTACGTCGCCCAGGAGTTGATTCAACGTTCGTCGGTCCCCTGTTGGCGCGATCAGCAATTGCAGCCGGGGCACGTTGCACTGCGTACGTTTGCTTTTGCAAAGGCAGACGGCGGTTACGACCTGATGCCCGGCGGACTCGTACGCATCGCGCCCACGGCGGATCCTATGGAACTCACGATTCTGGCGGGCATCAGCAGCAAGGATTTGTGGATCCCCTCGATCGCCGCAGTCGAGGACCTGAGTCTGCTCAAACCCGAGGGCCATCCTGTCCAACTCAAGCGGAGCGAGCCCCTCTTTCCGTCGCGAGTGGCCGACAACCTCTTCTGGTTGGGGCAATCCCTGGAGCGGGCTGATTTCCTCGCCCGGCTGTTGCGCGCCATCTGTGAACGGCTGACTTCCGAAGGAGATGAAAACTCACCGGAACTCTCCGGGCTTCTGCAAACATTGCTAACCACGTCAACCAGTCTCGCTCCCGATGGCTCGGAACCTGCGAGTTTCTCACCCGAATTGATCAGTACGCAGTTGGTCTCATTCGTGTTCGCGACACGCAACTCCCTGAGTCTCGGCAATGCCGTGGCAGAGTTGCAACGCTTGAACCTGACCGTACGCGACTGGATTTCCCCTGACCTGTGGCGCACAACGCGACGGGCCGCAGAACAGTTCTTCGCGGCCCAAAAGCAGACCGACGACCTCGCCGAGGTGTTGCAGGTATTGGACGACCTGATGCTGAGCATCGCCGCCATCAGTGGGCAGCTTCACGATGGCATGATTCGCGGACCCGCGTGGCGGTTCATGGACATTGGACGCCGCATCGACCGCGCGCACAACACGGCCCACCTGCTCGCAACCTCAATACGTATGGATCTGTTTCGGCAGCGGAACATGCTCAAGGCCATCATGGAAGTCCTCGATTGCGTGATGACGTATCGCACGCGCTATCTGGACAACATTCAAACCAACGGCGTATTCGATCTCGCGATCACCGACGAGACGAACCCGCACTCCATCGGCTTCCAGGCGATCCTCCTGACGGAGCATCTCGACGCCTTGCCGCAGGATGCCCATCCACTGCGGTCACCGGAAAAGCGGACGCTGATGAGTATTGTCCACGCGGTCCGCATGACACTCGACAAGCAGCTCGAAGGCAGTGTGCCTGTCCAGTTGCTCAAGAGTCTGGAACGCATATTGATCGGGTTGAAAGAATTGTCGGATCGACTGACCCGCAAATACCTCGTTCACGCCACCACAACCAAACAGATGCACGACTGACCCCCGCTCGCCGATTCTCTCCATGCGCTACCGCATTACGCACAATACGAGCTATCTCAGCCGCGAACCGATCTCGGTGGGGCACAACCAGGCGTGGCTGCGTCCACGCGATCTGCCCTGGCAATCGTGCGACACGTTCGACCTCCAGATCGAACCCACGCCCTCAATTCAAACAGAACGCTCCGACGCATTTGGCAACACGGTCTACAACTTCAGTTTCAACGAAGGCTACGACACCTTGTGTGTCACCGCTGTGAGCGAGGTGACGATTGATCGGCCTGCGGTGGAAACCACCAGGACACCGGCTTGGAACCTCCTCACCGCACGCTGCCTTGCTCCCGGTCGATCAGCGGAATTCGATGCGCTGCAATTCTGCTATCCCTCTCCGTTGGTCCGGATTTTCCCCGAGGCAGTCAACTACGTGCGGACATCCTTCGTACCGAAGCGGCCCATCGGCGAGGCAACGAAAGAACTCATGCAGCGTATGTTTGAGGACTTCGAGTTCGATCCGCACGCCACGACGGTGTCCACACCGGTCGAAGAAGTCTTCACGGAGAAGCGAGGAGTCTGTCAGGACTTCGCCCACGTCCTCCTCGCATTGCTCCGTGCATTGCAGCTTCCCTGCCGTTACGTCAGCGGCTACCTGCGGACGGATCCACCGCCGGGCAAGGAACGCTTGGTGGGGGCTGATGCGTCCCACGCCTGGGTCTCGGTCTATTGCGGTTCTGAGGTGGGCTGGATCGATTTCGACCCCACAAACAACATGCTGGCACGCAACGATCATCTCCTCGTCGGTTGGGGCCGCGACTATTCCGATCTCCCCCCTTTGCGCGGGGTCTATCTCGGAGGATCCGATTCGCGACTCGAAGTCAGCGTCGATGTCGCCCCACTGTAACGCAGCAATGCCCACCTCGGTTCCCTTGGCATGCCTGAAGAAACTGTCTCCGGGAACATGCAGTTTGGCTTTGGGAATCTCTACCACTCTGAACTCTCTGAACATTCCGCGTATCAGGAACGAAGGCCGCATCGCCTGCATCTTCCCACGGAAGGCGAAACTGCAGGTGTCAGTTCATCGGCGAGGCCATGAGACCAGCCGAGCGAAGGGACCAGGGTAGCAGCGACGCTGCAATCTCCCCACATTCTGGAGGCCCGCCCCCCAACTTGCCGCTGGCAGCTGTTCACATGCTCGGTGCCGGTCTATAGTGGGGCAATAGGAATTTGGAATGACTTGAAGATGAGTGACAACCCCCAGAACGACGCCACACTCCTGATGCAGACGCCAACGTCTGAAGCGGCAAGGCATCGTGGTATGAGAATGCTGGCGGGGAGTGAGTCGGATGTGTCGGCGCACATGAGTCAACTGCTGGCAGACCGCTTGCGGAACATGGTGCTGGTGTTCTTCGTTGGGTTGTCTGCCTTTCTGGTTCCACGGTTGGTTGTTCGCGAGGCGAGTTCCAGCCCCTGGATGGCCGCCAGCCTGGCGTGCCACGTGTTGGTGACTTTGGGGCTGGCCGTGATCGGTTGGCGGCTGTGCGTGCGTTGCAAGTTCGTGGCTGGGCATCTGCGGCTTGTCGAATCCATCGTCGTCATGATGCTGGCTGCACAGTTCTTGCTGAGTGGTGTGTCGGAGCAGTTGCAGACTGCCGAGCATGGCCTAATGCTCAATCCCATTCCGGCCTGGTTGCTGTTGATTTTTGTGTATGCCCTGTACGTGCCGAACACGTGGCGCCGCGCCGCGATGACAATTGGTGGAATGACCCTGCTCGCCGAGTCAACGTTGTGGCTCCCCCGACTGATCGACCCGCACACGCAGGAACTTCTGCATCGTTCGGCGACTGCGGAAATGATGCTCGTTCGTGAAAGTGTCGGGCTGCTGTTCTGTGCCGGGGTCGCCATCTGGGGCGTGAGGATGATTGGCAATTTGCGCAGACGAGCCCAGGAGGCCGAACAGATTGGTCAGTACCGACTCAAGCGGTTGCTGGGCCGCGGTGGAATGGGGGAGGTCCATCTCGCGGAGCACGTTCTCCTACGGCGTCCCTGCGCGATCAAACTCATCAAGCCCGAACAGTCTGGCAACGTCGAAGCACTCGAACGTTTTGAGAAGGAAGTCCGGTCGACCGCGCGACTGACACATTGGAACACGATCGAGATTTTCGACTATGGGCAGAGCGACGATGGGGCCTTCTACTACGTAATGGAGTACCTGCCAGGATTGAATCTGCAACAGATTGTCGAGATGAATGGTCCGCTGCCGCCGGAACGAGTCATCCATCTGCTCATGCAGGTGTGTGACGCACTGGCTGAGGCACATGATCGGGGACTGGTCCATCGGGACATCAAGCCGGCGAACATTTTCGCGGCCTCGCGTGGTGGCGTGTTCGACGTCGCGAAACTGTTGGACTTTGGCCTGGTCCGCGAGCATGGAGGAACGACCGATGATGCGGGACTTACCCGGCAAGGTTTGATCACCGGTTCGCCGCTGTTCATCTCGCCGGAACAGGTCTTGGGGGAACCGCCCGACTCACGTAGCGATCTGTACTCACTGGGGGTGGTTGGCTACTACCTGCTGACAGGACATGTCCCATTCGAGTCGAGCAAGGCGATCGAGGTATTGATGGGGCACGCCCGCGAGGAGCCAACCCCCATTGAGTCGCATGGAATTGCCATTCCGCAGGATCTGGCACAGATCGTGATGCGGTGCCTCGAAAAGACCCCGGCGGCTCGATACGGCTCAGCACTCGAATTGCAGGTGGCTTTGCGTCACTGCGAACTGTCCGGTGTCTGGACGCGAGAAAAAGCGGCACTCTGGTGGGAGGCCAGCGGTTGCCCCAACAAACGGGCGCTGGATGCCGAAGTGATGGGCCTTGCCGATCGCGCTGAAACGTGAGCTGGCAGTCTCTCGCGAGTGAGGGATGTCAGTCCCATGACGCAGATCGGTACTGGTGATGGTCGCTCGAATTGACTTGGCCTGATCACTGGAAGACGATGGCACAGCCTGATCGTTGAATCGGGATCAGCCTGCACACAACCGATTTGGATCATGTTGCGATCGAAGTCGTTCGTTGCGGGACGATCAACGGTGATTGGGGCAATGTTTCTTCACGATCCTGTCTAACTCTCAAACCCTGTTACTCTCATGCGATCAGTTCGGCATCGCCGCCACCAGTCGACTCTCGTCCGCCAACTGCAATTGAGGCTCCGCCTGCCGCTTCGCCTCCATCAAGACTTTTGGGGGGCCGTGTTCACGCTAATGCTGCTGTTCTCGTCGACCGGAGTGGTCGCGGCTGACTCAATCCGTCCCAATGTCTTGCTGATCATGGCAGATGATCTCGGCTATTCTGATCTGGGCTGCTATGGCGGCGAGATTGCCACGCCAAACCTGGATTCGCTGGCGGCAGGTGGATTGCGGTTCACACAGTTCTACAACACCGCCCGTTGCTGGCCAACGCGGGCGGCACTGCTGACGGGCTACTACGCGCAACAGGTGCGACGTGATGTATTGCCGGGCGTGAAGAACTCGGGCGGTGGGAATCGTGGGACTCGACCAGTCTGGGCACCACTCGTTCCGCAGTTGCTCAAATCGACTGGTTACCACTGCTATCACTCGGGCAAGTGGCATCTGGACGGCAAGCAACTGGAAGGGGGCTTTGATCATTCGTATCACCTCGCGGACCAAGGTCGCTTCTTCAGCCCGAACAGTCACTTCCGGGATGACGTCAAACTTCCAGCGGTTGAGCGTGACACGGGCTTCTATGGGACCACCGCCATCGCCGATCATTGTGTGGAGGTGCTCACGGAACACTTTCGCGACTACGGTGACCAACCGTTCTTCCACTATCTGGCGTTTACCGCGCCGCACTTTCCGTTGCATGCATTGCCTGAAGATATTGCCAAGTACTCGCAACGTTATCAGGTGGGGTGGGATCAGATTCGCAGTGAACGTTACGCGCGACAGCGAGAAATCGGATTGTTGCCGGGCGTTGAGTTGTCGGCCGACGAGCGTGACCTCGGACCTCCATACGACTTCCCCGACGCATTCACCAAGCTCGGTCCTGGCGAGGTGAAGCACCCATTGCCGTGGAACGAATTGAACGCCGAGCAGCAGCAGTTTCAGGCGACCAAGATGAGCTTGCATGCGGCGATGATTGATCGTATGGATCAGGAGATTGGCCGCGTGCTGACGTTGCTGCGGGAGCGGGACGCCATTGAGAATACGCTCATCCTGTTTCTGTCTGATAACGGAGCAAGTGCCGAGATCATGGTCCGGGCCGATGGGCACGATCCCACGGCCTCGCCTGGTTCGGCGGCGTCGTACCTGTGCCTTGGCCCTGGCTGGTCGACCTCGTCGAATACGCCGTTTCGTCGTCACAAGACATGGGTGCACGAAGGGGGGATTTCGACGCCGCTCATCGCGCACTGGCCGGCGCGCATCAAGAATGCCGGTGAGTTCCGCCGCACGGTCGGTCATGTGATCGACATTGTGCCGACGATCCTGGAAATCGCCGGTGCGGCGGTTCCGACGGAGTTCGAAGGAGTTGCCGTGCCAGTGCCACCAGGACGCAGTCTTGTTCCGGCATTCACCGAGGAAGTCGAGTTGCGTGACAAACCACTCTGGTGGCTGCACGAAGGGAACCGAGCGTTCCGCACTGCGAAGTGGAAACTGGTCGCCGCCGAAGGCGAACCGTGGGAACTCTATGCGGCAGATGATCGGGCAGAACAGCACAACCTGGCAGACCGGCATCCGAAGAT
>JAGQQB010000155.1 GCA_020426425.1 Planctomycetaceae bacterium
AGGTACCGTCACGATGCCGAGATGCGCGATGATCACGCTCAGCACGACGAAATTCCACAGGCGTACGTCTTTGTTCATGACAAACCTCGCCGGCGTCGCAAGCCCCATTCCGCCACCAGACACCCCAACGCCAACAGCAGCAACCAAGGGGAATGCCATAGCGGCAACGTTTCCGCTTGCATGCGGGGCAGTTCTCGGGTTTCCAGCGAATCGACCCAGCGCGGCAGTTCCGCGACCGTGAGTACCCGGCCGCCGGTTCGATCGGCGAGTTGCTGCATCAGCTCCCGGTTCACGGTGGTGACCGCGAACTCCTCGGCGAGAGGATCGCTCACCCAGCCGCCGACACTCGTCAGGGTTTCCGGCTCCTCCTCCCCGGCCACCGCCTGCACATCCACGCGATAGGGTCCAGGTTCAGAAGCCATGACGGTCACTTCGAACAGTCCCGGTGCCGAAAGCGATGGTTCCGCGTCGTATGGCACGACTTTGCCATCTGGTGTGTGCAAATCGAGTCGGACCGCAGCGTTTTCCTGGGGTTGATAATCGGCATCGCGCAGACGAACACGAACAATGCGCGCCTGTGGTTCCTCCGGCAACGGATCGCACGCGACTTCGATCCGCTGAGGTGTTTTGGACACCAGCCAGCGAATCCACTGCCGCCAGGCCTTGCCGTGATCGCGGAGCGTCTCGGCATTGTCAGCCTTGAGTCCCGCCCGCCACCAGTCGCCCAGTAGCATGGCCGCCGCCTGACCGCTGCCGTAATCCTGCACCACCAGACCTGGGAAGACACGACCGGACTCATCGACAAACTCGGCCAGAATCCGTGCTGCCGGTTTCAGATGTTCGAGTGGCGAGAGCGTTTGGAACTGCGGCAACGTGTCGAGCCGCGATCGTTCCGCTTCTTCGGTTGATCGCAACCGCACCCAGGGTTGTAGCCAGCCTTCGCGCGTCAGACGCAGTTGGAGAGCCCCCTGCGGCTGCTCAGACGCTCGATCCAGATACAGCGGCAACGCATCGCGCACGCTGGTCTTGTCCCACCCCCCATTGCGGAAACTGTCGATCCCACCGAGCATCAACAATCCGCCGCCGCGCTCCGCAACAAACCGGTCGATGAGTACCTGTTGTTCACGGCGAAAGAATTCTCCTTCAACGTCATCGAGGATCAGGGCGTCGTAGGCGAAGAGGCCCGCAGCGGTCTTGGGGAATCCATCGCGGAGTTCCACTTCGTCCTGAGTGTTGAGCCGGATGAGCACCGGTTCGTCGTATGCTTCGAGTTCTTCATCGACTTCATCCTTGAAGCCCCGAAACAGTGAGTTCCCCCGCTCCCCCGCCCGACCACGAAAGTCAAACCTCGCCTCCTTGCGGGCGATGCGGACGAGACTGACAAGCTGCAGCTGTGGATCGTCGGCGACGGCCCGATTGAGGAATTTGTACTCCCAATTTGGACGTCCTCCAACATAGAGGATGCGCGTTGGTTGCGACCGTCGCTCAACCACCAGCAACCTGGTGTTGTTCTGCAGCGTGACTTCGCGCGTCTGATCCTCGGAGTTCGCTACTTCATCGGCCAGTCGCACATGCAGACGAAAGAACAGCATGCCTACAGAAGCGGGATTGAGTTCAAATTCGAGGGGCGCCTGTCCGGAATCATCGAGCGTAATGGTCTGCTCGGCAGTCTCGCGATGGCGCAATGTTGGTGTCGCCACATCACCTTGAGCTGCATCTGTGCCAGGACCGTTACCTGCTGTTTCGTTGGCGGAATCCTCCAACACCGACAACTCCGTTGAGTCATTGGACATCGCGTTCTGGTCTGCGTCCAACGGAGCGATCGAGGCAATCACCTGAGCCTGCGGCAAGCCGCTGGATACGATCCGGGCACGAAGGGTGATGGGAGCATCTTCAAACGGCGTTTCGCTCACCGCGACTTCACCGACCGTCAAATCGACCAGATCTCGGGGCGCCGTGGGAAGGACCGGAAAGACGGGGACCTTGGCCGGCAGCTCGTTCAGCAACTCGGCATCGGTCGCGTTCCCATCGGTGAACAGGAGCACGGCGGCGAGAGGTTGCGTGGAAAAGCGATCGAGGAGCGAATCGACGTTGCCCAACAACCGTGACCGACCAGCACGGAAGCTCTCGACCGTGTGAAACTCTTCCGCAGTCAGACGATCGCCACAGGTGAAACGACGGACATCGAACTGAGACGCAAGTTGCGTCTGCCAGGCGGCCTCCTGATTCCGCGCCACCGCCAGCAGTTCGGCCCCGCGCGAATCTCGACCACCGCGAACATTCATGCTCGCACTGGCATCCAAGGCGATCGCGACGATGTTCTCGCCCGTTCGGGGACGCGTCCGACTCCACAGCGGATTGAGCAGGCACAGGGCGATTAGAAGACCGCCCCCGAGTTTCAATCCGCCCACCAACAGTTTCCACCCCGCTGGTCGCCGCACCGACCAGTACGAGATCAACAGGACCAGAGCGAGGGCCACGACGAGGCCCATTGCCGGCCCCAGCCAGTGGAGATCTCCCCAGATCAGTCGACCTGTGAACACGCGGAATCCTACGCCAGAGTGACGATCCTGTTGACTGTGCGATCGCGAGTGACAGCAACATCAGCACGATACGACCGCACGCATGGCGGGGCAAGTCCGCAGACTGTCAGGGAGCAGGGGGCCGGGCGAGGATTGAATACTGGGGATTCGATCGAGCTGTCTTCGTCTCGTCCATTGCTCAACAGGTCCCCTCTGCCTGACACTCGCCCCCGTCCGCTGGCCACAACTTGCTGGAACTGAGTAACCTTCCGTTCGTTGCCTGCTTGCGTTCGGACCACTGGAGATTCACTGATGCGATTGCCCCTCTTGCTCACCTTGCTCTTGGGAAGTCTGATTTCACAGAGTGTCGGCGCGGAGCGGCACCCACCGAATATCGTGCTGATCTTCGCCGACGATCTCGGCTGGACGGATGTCGGATACATGTACCAAAAGCTTGGACATGAGCAGCGGTTCTATCAGACGCCGCACATTGATCAACTCGCGCGCGATGGGATGGTCTTTCTCGATGCTTACGCCAATGCGCCGAATTGTGCGCCCAGCCGGGCGTGCCTGATGTCCGGGATGTACACCCCTCGGCACGGGATCTACACCGTTGGGACTTCGCAGCGGGGGAAGTCGCAGCACCGCAAGCTGATCCCGACCGAAAACAATGAAGTTCTCGCCGATGATTTCGTCACCGTCGCCGAGCGACTACAGGCGGCGGGTTACCGGACGGCAAGCATGGGCAAATGGCATCTCGGCAGCGATCCCACGACGCAAGGCTTCGACGTGAACATTGCTGGAAAGCAATGGGGGAGTCCTTCCGGTGGGGGATACCACAGTCCGTTCAACTATCCGAATCTGGTCGTGCCGGAGAAGGGAACCTACCTGACCGACGCCCTCGCCAGCGCCGCGACGAAGTTCATTGCCGAGAACCGTGACCAGCCGTTCTTTCTGTACCTCACGCATTACGCCGTCCACACGCCCATCCAGGCGAAGGAGGAACTGAAGCAGAAGTATCAGCAACTCACCCCGACCGAGCACCACAAGAATGCGACGTATGCGGCGATGATCGAGAGTCTTGATGATTCCGTTGGCGCGGTCCGGGCGGCGCTCCAGGAACATGGTCTCGCCGACAACACACTGGTGCTGTTCTTCTCCGACAATGGCGGATACGGCGGCGCGACGAGTAATCATCCACTCCGGGGAGCGAAAGGGATGCTCTACGAAGGGGGGATTCGCGAACCGCTCATCGCCCATTGGCCGGGTGTCACGAAGCCGGGGACAACCTGTACCGAACCAGTGATCGGCATCGATCTGCATCCCACGTTCCTGGAGGTGGCAGGGATCCAGCGCGATGACACGATGCAACTCGATGGCCAGAGCCTCGTCCCGCTGCTGCGTGACAGCGCCGCCACACTCAATCGCCCAGCCCTGTACTGGCACTTCCCCTGCTATCTCGAAGGCTCCGGCGATCCCAGCGGCGGCCCCTGGCGAACGACACCTGCCGGAGCGATTCGCATGGGTGACTGGAAACTGATCGAGTGGTTCGAGACCGGTCACCGTGAGCTGTACAACCTCAAGGACGATCTGAGCGAACAACACGACCTGTCGCAGGTAGAGCCTAAGAAACTCGCCGAACTGCAACTGATGATGACCGCCTGGCGGACAACGGTGCAGGCGCCGATTCCGTTGACGCCGAATCCGGAATACCAGGCTGATGCAGCCGGGAAGAAGAAGCAGCGAAAACAGAAACGGGATTGATCGCAGCCAGCCGCGCATCAGCCTGATGCATTCCCGCTCCGCGCCTGTGGCGTTGGATCGCAGAGCGATCCACGACTATGGGCTGCGACTGAGCCGAGCGTCGTTAATTGCGAAAGTCTTTGTGGCAGTTCACGCACTGCTGGCCGAGGGACTGCAATGCCGTCGAGGCTGTCCCGTAGTCCTTCGCCTTGAGTGCCGTCTGCAGGCCCTGCGACTGCTTGAAGGCATTTTGCATCAGCTGTTTGAATTCCGGTTCTCGGTCGGCGAGATGCAGCCGAATGGTTTCGCGAAAGTCCTCGTAAACGATCGCGGCTGCCGGTTCCGCCTGAATCTCCGGCTGATTGGCGATAGGTTTCCATTCGTTCTTTTGCAACTCAATCAGTTGCTGCATCGCCCGCTCCAGTCGGACCATGGACGTCACGAAACCATCGACTTGGGCGATGGGGGACAGCTGCGGGAGTTTGGCCTTCTCCCCTGGAGTCCGATACGCGGCCACATCGCGCCACAGTCCGGCATAGTCGCGACTGGTGCCGCACACTTCGAGAATCTTCACCGCCTGATCGGACGTCGCCGCGCCGGAGGCAATCGCCATCACGGCAACCGCCGCCGGTCCACGATGCCGTCCATGATGGCAGTGCACATAGACCGGGCCTTTCACGTCGCGGACCACCCGGGCAAAAGACTTACCCGCCGCTTCGGAGATCCCATCATAGCCAATCGGAACATGCACATATCGCAATCGATACTTCGACGCGAGTTCGATGTTCGGCGTCGCTCCATCGACGCTGACGATCGTGGTGATCCCCAGCCGCTGGAGTTCCTCAAACGCCGCTTCGGTTTCCGGTTCACCGCCGCTGAAAAAACTGGTTGTGATTTGCCGCAAATTATGCAGATGCGGATACTGCTGGGCATCCAGCCCCTCGGGCAGAATCGCTGCGCGAGGGCTATTCGCAGCGCGGGAAACTGTCGCCTCCTGGTCATCAGCATGAACAGGAGCGCAGATCATCCCCAACATCACAGAGAGCAACAGAAATGGTGTCTGGCGGCGATCAGTCACAGGTGTGGAAGCCTCAAGTGGAAATAGATCCGAAACGCCGACTCGGTACAGCGGTTGCTACTGTCGCGAATCGATTGGGTCACCCCATTACGTCCGCAGGTCGCGAATCGCCGGAACAATAGACGTCGCGTCAACAACTTCCACGGGATTGTCGCGTCCAAGGATCGAAATCGCAACCGCCGCGCAAAGAAACAGCGGAGCCTGAACTGGTCTGGCTCCGCTGACGGCAAGGTTCGTCTGAACTGGAGGTCACGTTACCGCTGAGTTCCCACGGCGGGAGCGACCGTCGCGGTTCCGGCACCAGCCGTTCCGCTGGCTGGCCGCACTCCCTGCGGACCAGTCGTCTGCCGGGTGAGGTAGTTGGTTACCTGAGCGGTGTCCTTGACGTTCTCAAAGATCTGCGCGACCGACTCCTGAGTCTTCTCTTCAACTAATTGGTTGTAGAGTTCGGTCCAGACAGTCTGAATGTCGGTCACCACTGGTTCGGTGTGGCCTTCACACTTAAGGATCACGTAGCGGTTCTGCTCCACCTGAACCACAGGGGAGATCTCACCCACCCGCAACTTGAATGCGGCATCTTCGATCTGCTTGTTGCCGCCATGCTTGCGGATCGGCGGAATCACGCCTCCCAGCGGCCTAGTGTTCGGATCGGCGGAGAACTCGCGGGCGATCCGGTCAAAGTCATCCGGCGTTGCCTGGCACTTCTCCCAGATGGAATTCGCCTGACGGATGTTGCCATCCACGAGAATGAGGCGAGCTTTCACGCGCGGGCCGTAGTCCCGCTCAAAGCCGACCTGCATGTCCTGCTCGGTCACCTGAATCTGGGTGCCAGCAAGCTTCTTCAGGGCAATCATCGGCCATATAATGTCGGTGTGGTACTGTTCACGATTGAGTCCGCGTTCAGATTCCAGCATCTGATACCAGGTATCGAGCGGCAGGTTGAATTTCTTGGCGATCGAGATCACTTCCTGCTCAACCTCTGCCCGCGAGACGGTGATGTTTTTCTCAGCACAGGCCTGTTGGATGATCGCCCGATTGATCAGATTGTCGAGCACTTCGGCCCCGTGCTTGTTGTAGCACTCGCGAGCGACTTCATCGTAGGTAATGGCCTGACCATTCACCTTGGCGACGATGGTGGCATTCCCCGCTCCTGGGGCGGCACCTCGACTATTCTGTGCTTCGTTGGTCGTTTGCGAAACCGCGGGATTCGCCGCAAAGAACTGCAGCCAAATGCCTGCCCCAATCACCAGCAAGGCAGTTCCAATGAGTGCCGGGACAACGCGATTTCGAGGACGAGCAGATACGGCGGAGGGAGAGTGAGCTTGTTCACTCATATCAGAGCACTCCATTGCAGTGAGGGACCACACGAGGGGATGTGATGTGCGGAAGTCGATTCACCATCCGTAGTGAACCGCGACAACAACGACCCTGGGGCCGCGTCGCCTGGATTTTGCGGTTTATAGGCCGATCTCAAAAAATGGGTCAAGTTCTGTTTCGTCCTGACCGAGGGGCGGGAATCGAACTTGACACCGCTGGTGCTCTCGGGGGATCGTGCGTGGCTAGAGACCTTGCGTCCTTCCTCCACAACCACAAGAGACAGAATGTCTTCCATCAACCGTCAGGCACCAGTGTTCGTTACCGGCCACCGTGGATTGGTCGGCTCGGCGATCGTCCGTTGCCTGCAGACGAATGGATTCACGAATCTCTTGACTGCCAAAAGAGATACGCTCGACTTGCGGGATCAGTCTGCCGTCGACCGGTGGTTCGCAGAGCAGCGGCCAGCGTACGTACTGCATGTTGCAGGCAAGGTTGGCGGCATCCTGGCGAACTCCACGTACCCTGCCGACTTCCTGTACGACAACATCCTGATGCATGCGACCGTGATGCGGTCGGCACAGCAGCATGGGGTGCAGAAGCTGCTCTATCTGGGCAGCAGTTGCATCTATCCCCGCGACTGTCCACAGCCCATCAAAGAGGAATACCTGCTGACAGGTCCGCTCGAACGGACGAACGACGCATACGCCATCGCCAAAATCTCCGGATTGCTCGGCTGCCAGATGTACCGGCGGCAGTATGGCTGCAATTTCATCTCCGCGATGCCGACCAATCTGTATGGCCCGAACGACAATTTTTCTCCCAGCGGTTCGCACGTGCTGCCAGCACTGATTCGACGCTTCCACGAAGCGAAAACAAGCGGTGCTGCGAGCGTCACAATCTGGGGGACCGGTTCGCCCAGGCGAGAGTTCCTGCACGTCGATGACCTCGCCCGCGCCTGTCTGTACTTGATGGATCACTACGACGACGAACAGACAATCAACGTCGGCACAGGGGAAGATGTCTCGATTGCCGAACTGGCCGATCTCGTCCGTCAGACCGTCGCGCCTGGTGTGAACCTCGAATACGACCGCACTAAGCCCGATGGCACACCTCGAAAACTTCTCGACGTCAGCAGAATCCATGCGTTAGGCTGGCGCCATGAGATTACCCTGCCGCAGGGCGTTCAGGAAACCTATCAGTGGTTTCTGGACCATCAGGCATCGATTCGGGAGTGAATCGGCCTGGTTCTGACCGTCATCGAGCAATCAATGACGAAGTCGTCGCCGCTCAGCACGTTCCCACACCAACTTACACTCAAATCACATCACACTCTTAGTTGAATCACACATCATGACGTTTCCAGAACGCAACGGAAAAACCGCTCTGATCACCGGGATCACGGGCCAGGATGGCTCTTATCTGGCCGAGTTCCTGATCCAGAAGGGCTACAACGTGGTCGGCGTCATCCGTCGCTCCTCCTCCTTTAACACCGGACGCATCGACCACATCTATCAGGATCCGCATGAGTCTGATGTGCGGCTGAAATTGATGCATGGCGACCTGGCCGATTCGTCGTCGATCAACCACATCCTCAAGTGCGTGCG